>JAILKH010000022.1 GCA_024693925.1 Lachnospiraceae bacterium
CTGCTTCAAAAAATGACTTATAGTCCCTTAGAAGTAACTTCAGTACCTGCTGGTTGGCCTGGGCCGGCAGGGCGTAGTAATCTTTATCCTTTGATATCTTCAGCACCCGGTCTATGGCATTATACGACAGCCACCTGTTATCACCAAGATACTTAGTACCGGCAAGGATATCATTAACCAACATAAATACTTGCATCTGATTATCATACAGGGGTCTCATTACCGAAAAGGAATGGGCAGCCGTAGCATACTGGCGGATGATGAAATTGGCACGGTTATATAAGGCAGCTGATTTCCTGCACAAGTCCCTGCAGTAGGGATATAACCTGCTGTGTTCTTTTACATGATACTGTCTTGTACGATACATGGTTGTGTTTCTGACGCTCCTGCTTTATAATCTTATTATACACCAAAAAGAGCGCAAAAGCAAACAAATGTTTGTTGGGGTTATGATTTATGGATGATTACAACAGGGGTTCCCATTCCGTATATAAGCTTACCTACCATATCATATTTGTTACAAAATACAGGAAGAAAGTGATCACGGACGAGATCGGTGATTTCATGAAGGATATGGCTGAATACCTGTGCAATCGCATGGACTGTACTCTTATATCCGCTGAGACGGCTGAAGACCATATGCATCTGCTTGTATCCATGCCGCCGGATATCGCCCCGGTAAAGCTTGTCAACATGGTCAAGACACAGCTTTCCAAGGAAGTGCGTACCACCTATACTGAGCATGTAGAGAAGTATCTGTGGAAGGATTCATTTTGGAGCGCAAGTTATTTCTGTGCTACTACAGGATCTGTTTCAATGGATACGGTCAAGTCATACATTGAAGGACAGCGTACGGACGAACACAAACGAAAATACGTTAAATCAGGCAAGTACAAAAAGACGATTCATCCCACAACCGATTCACATCGGATGGGGTTTTCTCGCTAGCATATTTATAAAAAAAATATATAAAAAAAGTAAATGCAGCATATAAACAAAATATGTAAATGAAGCCTGAAAAAGACATATAAAAAATATGTCTTTTTTGATTACAACAATTTGCTATATTTATGATTTGTAAGTATAATACATAAGTATGAAACACGGCGGGAAAATGATGGGGAAATATGAAGCCGGGTTTTAATAAGAAAATTATTGAGGAACAAATTTTTAAGACAGATATGAGAAGTATTGATCAAGATATAAAAACCGGAAAATTCTCAAATATATATTTTCTGTTTGGGTTGGAAAGATATTTGATAAGACAATATACGGACAAGCTGGTTAAGGCGCTGATCGGGCCGGATGATGAAATAAATTTGAAATATTATTCCCAGGTATTCCCGGATATGGACGAACTTATTGATTTTCTTGACACTTATCCGTTCTTTGCTGCCAGAAGAGTTGCGGTGATAGAGGATTCGGGGATATTTAAAAATCAGGATGAGGAACTTAGCAAATACCTTCCGAATCTTCCCAAAACTTCATATGTGATTTTTGTGGAAAATTATAAGGGTAAACGCGATAAATACAGTGAAAAAAAATATGAACAGACTCTAATGAATAAAACTAATGAACTGTATTTAACTGTTTCGAGACTGGGACGTTTAGTGGCATTCCCGCGACAAAGTGAAGCGGTGATAAGTAAGTGGCTGGTTCGGAGGTTTGATAATGCGGATCTTAAAATAACAAGATCGGCCATGGATGATCTTCTTCAATATGTCGGTAATGATATGAGTATGCTGTATAATGAGTCGGAGAAGCTCATTTGCTACAGGCTTGGTCATAAGACTATAGATGTTGAGGATGTAAAAGAAATATGTGTTAAAAATATAGATAATAATGTTTTTGATATGGTAACTGCTATTTCCTTTAAGGACAGACGGAAAGCCTTAAAGCTTTATTATGATCTGTTGGAATTAAAGGAAAGTCCTATGATGATCCTGGCGTTGATCGTCAGAGAGTATAATCGAATATTAAATTTAAAATCACTTCAGGCAGAAGGTGCAAAAAACGAGACAATAAAAAAGGTGACCGGTTTTACGGATTGGCTTATCAATAAGTATACAAATCTATGCAACAAGTGCACCTATGAGTATCTTAAAGAGGTATTGCAGGATTGTCTGGATACTGAATGGGCTTTTAAAGAGGGGCGAATAAATGATATAATAGGAGTTGAGATGCTTATTATTAAGTATTCGGTTTAAGAGCAGTAGATCGGGAGGATTAAAATGAGAGAAGAACCTAGAGAATTTCAAGTTTATAAACATTTTAAAGGAGATTATTATCAAGTAATTACAGTGGCAATTCATTCTGAAACCGGTGAAAAACTTGTAATATACAGACGCTTGTTTACGGATGACGGTAAGGTTTGTGCTCGTCCTTTGGGGATGTTTATGAGTGAAGTTGATCATGATAAATATCCTGATGTTAAGCAGAAATGGAGATTTTCCCTGGTTGTGGGAAACAGTACCGATAATAAAGAAAACGGAAAAAAATCCTCAGATGGCAGGATCGCTCAATTCATATCGGCCAAGACTGCTACAATAAGCGGAGTCGTTGACAGATTATTTGATATTAATAAAACGAGTGATACGGATGAACGCCCGGATGATGTTGAAAATGCCTGCCCGGGAGATAATAAAAGCTGTGAGAGTAAGGTCGAAGAGGAAATAAAAGAAGGATCCGGGAAAGCCGTAGAGGCCGAAGCAGAAGAGGAAACAAAAGAAGGATCCGGGAAAGCCGTAGAGGCCGAAGCAGAAGAAGAAACAAAAGAAGAATCCGGGGAAGCCGTAGAGGCTGAAGCAGAAGAGGAAACAAAAGAAGAATCCGGGGAAGTCGTAGAGGCTGAAGCAGAAGAAGAAACAAAAGAAGAATCCGGGGAAGCCGTAGAGGCCAAAGCAGAAGAAGAAGAAACAAAAGAAGAATCCGGGAAAGCCGTAGAAGATAAGGTTGATGCGGGAATGGCTGAGTTTTTGGATAAGTTCATGGATGCAAAAACCTTTGAAGAGAAGCTGGATATATTTACAGGCATGTGGAAAGAATTAAATGAGCATAATATAGATAATGTAGCTACTCTGCTGGATATGGAACTTAAAGGCGATACTATTGAAGAGAAGTATAAGGAAATATTAAATGCTCTTAAGATGAAGGCGAAATATGAAAGTGCCAGGCTAAGATGGTAAGATATTGGGATTACGTTAAGAAAATCAGAGACCGCCTTGGATGAAAGGATATTATTATGAAATTATTAAGTGTTGCAATACCCAGTTATAATTCACAGGATTATATGAGAAAGGCAATTGAGTGTCTGCTTGTAGGCGGTGAAGAGGTTGAGATACTCATAATAAATGACGGTTCAAAGGATGATACCGGGAAAATAGCGGATGAATATGAGGCTAAATATCCGGGGATGGTAAGGGCAATCCATCAGGAAAATAAAGGACATGGAGGCGCTGTAAATACCGGAATAGAGAATGCCACCGGAATGTATTTTAAAGTGCTTGATTCGGATGACTGGTTAAAGGAGGATACCTTTAAGGAAGTATTGAGCCGGCTTAAGGATATTGTCGGAGGCGACCGGGTACTGGATCTTATGATCTGCAATTTTGTATATGAAAAGGAAGGCAAAGAACATAAGAAAGTCATGACCTATAAATCCGCATTGCCCATAGATGAGATGTTTACTTGGAATGATGTGAAACATTTTAAGAAGGGTCAGTATCTTCTTATGCATTCTGTTATTTACAGGACCAAGCTTCTTAAGGAGTGCGGGATGGTATTGCCGGAACATACATTTTATGTAGATAATATTTTTGTTTTTGAGCCCTTACCCTTTGTTAAAACCATGTACTATATGAATGTAAATTTATACCGGTATTATATCGGACGTGAAGGGCAGTCCGTTAATGAGGATATAATGATCAAACGTATCGATCAGCAGATCAAGGTAAATAAGATCATGATCGATTATATGGCAGGTACGAAGAGAGCGCTCCATCCAAAGCTTGAAAGGTATATGCTTAACTATCTGGATATAATGATGACAATATCTTCGATTTTTCTTATTAAAGACGGAAGTCCCGAGGCACTTGGCAAGAAAAAAGAGCTGTGGGAATATCTTAAGGAACATGACAGCAGAGATTATTTCAGACTCAGATTCGGCATGCTGGGAAATGCCACAAACATTCCCGGGAAGGGCGGCCGTAAGATTTCGGTACTCGAATATAAGATCGCACAGAGATTCGTGGGCTTTAATTAATATGATTGTTCCTGAAAATCAGACTGTGGAAATTGAATTGAGGAACGGAAGCGGAATTAAACTGTGACAGTTTCGGAAGTTTCCTCCGGCTGCTCGAAGAAGCAGAAAGGATATATTATTGCGGCAAGAATAAGTGCCGTAATTACATCAAACAATGAATGCTGTTTTAAAAATATGGTAGACAGAATGATGGATATGCAAATGATAAGGGATAAATTGCATATCCTTCTGTTTTTTTTGACTTTTTTGTTATTGATCATAGATATATGTGCCGCGATAGAGTTATAAACGTGGATGCTCGGAAAAAGGTTGGAGGGAGTGTCGGTTTCGTGCAGCATACTTACCGCTATAGAAAAAATGTTATTGCGGGGCATGACTTCCGGACGTAATTCATGGCAATTCGGAAAGATAAAAGAAACTATTATAAAAATAGTCATTCCGGTTGCCATATAGAAGAAGCTGCGTACGTAATTTATTTTGTCTGTAAAATATGAATATATAACGCTTGCGATCATATATACAAACCAAATAAGATAAGGAATGATAAAATATTCGCAGAAGGGTATATAGTCATCTAAAGTCATGTGGATCACGTGGCGGTCTACATTTTTCTGTATTTCAAGTACAAAAAAAGAAGGCAGATAAATTGCCGCGTAAACCAGCACAAGCAACAGACTGAATTTATTATTGGATATTTTTTTAAAAAAATCATTTAATCGGCTCATAAAGGATATCTTACCTTGTTGTATTTGGGAATTCAAGGATAAAATTATTAAATTTTGTTTTATTTTAGTTAGTTGCCAATAACTACCGGTCCGGCCGTTAAATCTGAAAATTTGTTTTGTTTACCGGGTACCGGTTTATCTTACCCGGATTTAATAAATCTTTAAGTATTTCACGGGAGAATAAGTTTAAAAAACCTGGGAGATCATATATTGTTTTTTTTACGGAGTTCATTTATAATCATTTAATGTATGTGGTTTAAAACTATGAAAGAGTTAATCGGCACAGAGAGGTCTGTTATATGGAACTGTATGTGCCCGGAAACGGAGGATTATTAAATGTATTCATTAGATGAAGTAAGATCAGTCGATCCGGAGATCGCTGAAGCCATTGTAAAAGAACAGGAGAGACAGAATTCACACATTGAGCTTATCGCATCGGAGAACTGGGTAAGCAAGGCTGTAATGGCTGCAATGGGCAGTCCTCTTACAAATAAATATGCAGAAGGTTATCCGGGGAAGAGATATTACGGCGGATGTGATTGTGTAGATATAGTGGAAGATCTTGCAAGGGAAAGAGCTAAGAAGCTTTTTGGATGCGATTATGTAAATGTTCAGCCCCATTCGGGAGCACAGGCCAATATGGCAGTTTTCTTTGCCATGATGGAGCCGGGTGATACATTTATGGGTATGAATCTTGATCACGGCGGACATTTATCTCATGGTTCACCGGTTAACATGTCCGGTAAATATTTCAATTGTGTACATTACGGAGTTAATGACGACGGTTTTATCGATTATGATGAAGTCAGAAGGATAGCGCTTGAGTGTAAGCCCAAGATGATACTTGCAGGTGCAAGTGCATATGCAAGAAAGATTGATTTTAAGAAATTCAGAGAGATCGCAGATGAGGTAGGAGCTTATCTTATGGTTGATATGGCTCATATTGCCGGACTTGTTGCATCAGGTTATCATGAGAGCCCCATTCCTTATGCCGATGTGGTTACAACTACTACCCATAAGACTCTGCGCGGCCCCAGAGGCGGTATGATCCTTTGTAATCAGGAAGCAGCAGATAAATTCAATTTCAATAAAGCAATTTTCCCGGGAACCCAGGGTGGCCCTCTTATGCATGTGATCGCAGCTAAGGCAGTATGCCTTAAGGAAGCTCTTTCACCTGAATTTAAGGAATATGGTAAGAATATTATAGATAATGCGCAGGCACTTGCTAACGGACTTCTCTCAAGAGGTTTAAGTATAGTATCCGGCGGAACCGATAATCATCTTATGCTTCTGGATCTTCGTCCCCAGGGACTTACCGGTAAAGAGATAGAGAAGCTGCTTGACGAAGCTCATATTACAGCCAATAAGAATACGGTGCCCAATGATCCTCAGAAGGCTTTCGTAACAAGTGGTATCAGACTCGGAACACCTGCAGTTACCTCAAGAGGAATGAATACAGAGGATATGGATAAGATAGCAGAGGCTATAGCTTATGTTGTTAAAGAAGGACAGGACGGAGTGGCTAAGGCCCGTGCAATAGTTGATGAGCTTACCGCAAAATACCCTCTTATCTGATTCCCGGAGGGAAGATCAAACGAAGGGTAATATTCCGTTTGTTTGAAAATCAAACGTACGGATAGTAAATAATGATCACAGTCTACAGCCACTTTATCTGTAAAGATTCAGTGGCTGTATATTACGTAATAAGGGATAATAATGGTTTTCAGTTCACTTTTGTTTATATTCCGGTTTATACCGATATTTTTTATAATATATTATCTGGTGCCCTTTAAATATAAGAACTATGTATTGTTTGCCGGAAGTATTGTTTTTTACGGCTGGGGAGAACCTAAATATCTTGTTTTATTGCTGGTTTCCATTCTGGTTAATTATCTGGCGGGACTTTTTATAGATCGTTTTTATGTTTTTATATCGGCTATTATATTTGATATCGGAATGCTGTTTTTCTTTAAGTATATAAATTTCTTTATCACCAATATAAATGCGGTGACAGGGTTTGGAATAAAAGAAGTTAACATAACATTGCCGCTTGGTATCAGCTTTTATACATTTCAGATCATGTCTTATATTATCGATCTACGAAGAGGCAGGGTTAAGGTGGAGAAATCATTTATAAACCTGGGTACTTATTTAAGTATGTTTCCCCAGCTGATAGCAGGTCCGATAGTAGTATACAGTGATGTTGCGGACAGGCTTAAGCATAGAGAGATAAGCCTTGGCAACGTAGAGGAAGGTTTAAGGCTTTTTGTTCTGGGACTTGGTTCCAAGGTTCTTATAGCAAATAATGCGGGAGCCCTGTTTTCGGAGCTTGGAACAATGGGTTATGAAAATATTACTTCTCCCATGGCATGGCTTGGTATGGTAAGCTATACCATACAGATATATTTTGATTTTAACGGATATTCCATGATGGCAATAGGGCTTGGCAAAATGCTGGGCTTTGAATTTCCGAAGAACTTTGATCTGCCCTATACTTCAAGATCCATAACCGAATACTGGCGAAGATGGCATATGACTTTAAGCGGATGGTTTAAGGAGTATTTATATATACCTCTCGGCGGTAACAGAAAGGGAGCGGGGAGAACCGTCTTAAATCTTTTTATAGTCTGGTTTGTAACAGGTTTCTGGCATGGAGCGGATTGGAATTTCATTCTCTGGGGCCTGTATTTCTTCGTGCTTTTAATGATCGAGAGAGTGGGCTTTGGTTCCTTCCTTAAGAAACATAAGATCATATCCCATATTTATTCACTGCTGGCAATAGGTTTCGGATGGATGATATTTGCCATATCCGATCTTGGTGAACTGGGTGTATATATTCAAAAATTGTTTACCGGCGGGTATTCCGCCAATGTGATCTATTATATAAGGAATTATGGGGTCATCTTTATACTTGGAGGATTATTATCCTCGGGACTTTGCAATAAATTGTATAAGAAGCTTGAGAATAATACGGCGGCGGTAACCGTATTACTGACAGTGATATTTATTCTCAGTATAGCCTATTTAGCAGATGCATCTTATAATCCTTTTCTGTATTTCAGGTTCTGAGTGAGGTGTTAATGAAGAAAATAACCGGGTATTTTACAAGGATACCGTTTACTATCATAATATCTTTGATGATCATATCTTTTTTTGCGGGATATATATTCAGCGGCGAAGTTGTGTTTTCCGAAAGCGAGAACAGGTATCTTGCCAAAAGACCGGAAATAAGCCTGTCGGGGATCCTTTCCGGCAGTTTTATGGAACAATATGAGCTGTATATTAAGGAACGGCTGCCTCTAAGAGATGGTTTTATAAAGCTTAAGGCATTATGCGGACAGGCTCAGTTTAAAAATGAGAATAACGGTATAGTTTGCGGTAAAGATGGGTATCTTTTTGAAAGAATGATAAGGGTTTCCGAGCAGCTTGAAAGAAATAAGGCGGCGATAAATAATTATGCGAAACAGACGGATAGGGATATGAAGGTATGTATAATCCCCAATTCCTTTGAAATCCTAACAGATAAGACTCCCGCCGGTTTTGAGAATATTTCCGAAAAAAAGGAGATAGAGGATTTATATTCCGGACTTTCGGGGCTTGCAAATGTAAGAACCGTGGATATGTATGATACACTAAAGGATCATAAGGATGAATATATTTATTATCACACGGATCATCACTGGACTACGCTTGGAGCATATTACGGGTATCTAAAGCTTTGTAAGGAAATGGGACTTACGGCTGTGGGAATGGAGGAACTGAAGGATAAAGAGCTTACGGTGAATGATTTTTACGGGACCTATTATTCAAAGTATAAGGGAGCCAATGTAAAAGCGGATACCATAACCTATTATGATATTGAAGTAGACAGTTATACTGCCGGTGAAAATCAGTATCCCACACTTTATGATGAGGAAAAGCTTAAGGTTTATGATAAATATGCCATGTTTATGCATGGTAATGAAGGACTTGGCGTAGTGAAAGCTGTCAGGGATGACAGGCAGAGAAAACCGGAATTAATTCTGTTTAAAGATTCCTATTCTAATTGCCTTATTCCGTTTTTGACGTATAATTATGATAGTATATATGTTGTGGATTTAAGATATTATTCGGGAAAGGTTCTTCAACTAATGGAAGAATATCCTGATGCGGATATTCTGCTAATGTATAACTTCATGCATTTTAATGAAGATAATCATTTTTACAGACTTGTAAATTAATGGTTACGTAAGGAAATCCTATAAGCGGGATATGAGGGAAGAGGATTAATGGGATATGAAAAATAAAATGTTTGAGTATCTGGGAGTGATAAAACCCACTGAGAATATGTCGGAGGAAGAATTAAAGCTGGAGGATCGCAGGCGGATCATACGGGTATTATCCATGGTGTTTGTGATGGTAGGTACAATATTTTTGGCGGTGGCTGCCGGTATTATGATAGCACTGTGGGATACATCGAAGTCGGCAGGGGATCTTGTTGCATTAATGAACGGAACTTATGTGTATGCCAAGACCCAGCAGGAATTGGAATTAGTGGATGATCAGGGAGGGAATAATTCGGAAGCAGATAGTGGCGAAGAGTTGGAAACGGGATTCGAAGTTGTAAATGAGGTGGCCGGTGAGGAGAAAACCGATTCCGCCGGCAGTGAGGGTGAAACCGCTTCCGGCGGTGAAGGCGAAGTATCTGCAGGGGGTGAAGGTGAAGCCGCTTCCGGCGGTGAAAGTGAAGCTTTGATCGAGGATATTGAAAAGGATAGTGAGGCTTCAAATCCTGCTGTAGCGGAGGAGGAATATACGGATGATACGGAAGCGACGCTTTATGCTACATCAAACGTAAATGTATATGTTGATCCTAATGTAAATTATCCGATACCTTACGGAACGGTTGATGAAAGCTATTTTAATGATGCTTTATTCATCGGAGATTCCAGATTGCAGGGATTCGGTATGTATTCCGGACTGCCGGGAACATATTATGCGGCTACGGGTTTTCAGTTATATAAATATGATAGTATGAATGTGGTGCAGACCGATAGCGGAAAGGTTCCCATCTTCAGTGCCATGCCCTATGATACCTTTACCAAAATATATATAAAGGTAGGCTTAAATGAGATGGGTGGAAATGAAACGGTATTTAAGAGTAAATATACCGAGCTTATTGCAAAGCTGAGAGAATGTGAACCCAGAGCAGTTATTTATATACACGGACTTCTTCCGGTTACCGCCGCCAAATCGCAATCGGATAAAGTTCACAGTAATAATAATGTTATAGCAAGAAATGAATTCCTTAAAACCTTTGCAACCGAGCAGAATGCATATTATATAGATATAGCATCGGTATTCACGGCGGCGGATGGTTATCTTCCCGCAGAGATGGCGGCAGACGGTATCCATCTTAAAGCGCAGTATATGAGTATCTGGAAGGATTATCTTATGAAGCATGCTGTGGTTTTGCAATAGAAATATAGAAAGTTACGGAAATAGTGAGGTGAGTATTATGAAGAAAAGATTAATGAGTGTTATCGCAGTTGTTTTGACCATGTTAGTTGTAAGCGGGTGCGGGGGAAAATCAGTGGAAGTTAATTCGCAGGAGCTTGCCGATGCCTTGAAAGCCGGGATTACTTATAAGGATGACATATCTGTGATCGATCTGGAAACGGCAAAAATGTTCTATAGTTTTTCGGACGCAGCTATCACGGAATCGGTTTTTTATGAAGGAAGCGGCGGAACGGCAGAGGAAATAGTGGTCATAAAGTGTGAGAGTGAGGCGGATGCAGCAAAGATAGAGGAAGCCTTCAGGCAAAGAATGTCAGAACAGAAGGAAGCCTTTACGGATTATGTTCCCGGGGAATTGGAGAAGATCAATGCCGCCGTAATATATAAGAAGGGTAATATGGCAGTCCTTTCCGTAAGCGATGAGCCGGATAAAGCAAGATCCATAATTGATTCATATTTTAAATAAAATAATTTATACTATAGTAAACTGAGAATAAAAAACTTCCTGCCTTAAAGCAGGGAGTTTTTTGTTGCGATACCGGAAAATATTTATTGACATAACGGAAATGATATAAAAAAGTGAAAATATATACAATTCAAACTGTAT
>JAILKH010000060.1 GCA_024693925.1 Lachnospiraceae bacterium
CAACCTTCGGAGTCAGAGTCCGACGCTCTACCAGTTGAGCTATGCGGCTATAATATCCTCGGCAGGAGTCGAACCCGCATCTCATGGGCCGTAACCATGTGTTCTATCCTTTATACTACGAGGACTTACGACAGCTCTGGGACTCGAACCCAGACACCGGATCCCGGCTACTACAGGTATTCAAAGCCTGTTCCTTACCAATTAGGATTAAACTGCCATACGCGACAGGAGTGGGATTTGAACCCACGGAACGTTGCCGTTCACCCGCCTTCCAAACGAGCGCCTTAGACCACTCGACCATCCTGCCAAATTAAAAAGCGGTAATGCTATATCTGATACAGCACTACCGCCCTTGCTTAAGTGGAAATTTGTTCATATAACGGTTATCCTCCTGTCTGATCAGACATTTCTGTATGCAAATTTAAGCCGGAGCGTTGCTGCCAACTTCTTGAGATACATGATGAAATTCGTCTGATCGTATTTTTGAACATTTCAATTTCCTTTCCTTAAACTGTTCTGATTAATTTATCGGTCATAATCTTTATTTTTATTACTGATGTTTTGTATTCGAGCATACGTTTCGGTTCCATATAATCCTGCCCATTGTGTGCAAATAGCTATCCTGTCTTGAATTATTGGTATAACAATATGAGCTTTTGCATCCGCTATCTGCAATTTCATAAGATTTTGGAACTCTTGTAAGGATGCTCCGATTTTTATATGTCTTTTCAGGTGTTTTTCTCGCAAACTAACACGATCATCATGATATCGGACGTAATATAACAATCTCCTTTGTTCGTCTTCAGTGAGTGACAATAACGGTATTATCTCATTTTTTACTATTTCAGCACTGATCTCCGGATGCCCATAATAATGCATATTGGTTTTGCCGTCTTTTATATCTTCTGTGCGACAGTATGGCTTACCTATATCGTGAAAGAGGGCTGCGAGATATAACATATCATCATCTATATCTTTTTGCAGTCCTAGTACTGTATGAAGACTATGGGTCCATAAATCATATTGGTGTGCATAATTTTGCTGGTCATAATCAAACATTACAGATATTTTAGGAATAAACATTGCTATTTCTTTTTTATGACAGTTTATTTCGTCTATATTATCAGATCGACGCAATAATGCTATTAATTCTTGAGTTTTCATAAATTATTCAATCACGTTCTGTTCCCTTCTGTATGCAAAATTTCGGCGCATAATCGTTCATTTCAACACAATTCTTCCAGAAATGGTCCGATATTTCTTTAAGAGGTTCGCGACCTTCCTTCTTGCACTGCGCAAGGTACATGTCTTCAAATATAGCTGGACGGAGTCTCTCACCATTCCAAGGGATGCCGTTGCGTTGCTCTTTGGGCAACTTAAAATACTCACTACGAACATCTTCCATTTGCACAGACAATGATTTTGTTTTGTTCTGTATATCTATGTACTTATTTACTATATCTGATATTTGATCGTTATTTCTGAAATATGGACAATACTGTGTTATGTAATTATCCACCTTCTTTTTTTCTTTTGTAAATAAACTATTATAGATCGCATCAAACACTTCTTTGTTTATATATGGTAATATGTTTGATATTTTGCGTCTATCAATCTCTGCTTTATGTTTTCTTTGATCATTTATGATCATTTTCTGCAAAACATATGCTTCTGGTTTTGGAATATTAAGATTATATCCATTATAATCAATAGTTATGAAATTATCTTTTATAAACCCTATATGAGATAGTTGTTGCGCGTTTACTCCTAATTCGCTTTTGGGTAACGGTCTACTACCATCTCCCTTTTGACTTATAAGAAACTCTACTTCAAAATCTTTTTTTCGAAGTTTTGATGTCCCCATAACAAAGTCTTCATTGTAAACAAATCCTTTCTCCTTGGCGTGCGCGACAATATTTTGAGGTTTTGTTGCTTTATTGTCATCATTCAGCAAAAAATCAATATCCGTTGTTTTGGCATAAGATGTAAAATCCTTCAGTATATTCTCTTTCTCGTATATATATTCAGCCCAAGAACCTACGAGAATCACATTATTTAAAGCATTAGATGTGTGTAGTATATCTATCATTTCATTAAAATACATTTCCTGCTCTTTTGTAAAAGCCATAGGTCACTCCTTCGCTTTAATGGCATTAATTGCTTCTTTTATTACATCCACGCCTACGAATATCTCAATTTCTTTGATTGATTTTTTCATTTCTTTGATATGCTTTTCATATTCTTTTCTTTGAGCAATATTAACTTTGAGTGCTTCGAGGTGTGCAGCTTTTATATATTTTGAATGAATTTTCCCATTCTCGGTCCACTGTAAATAATGGTATGTTTTTCCGTTTATTTTTTTTGACGACACATATCCTTTAACACAATGCTTTTTTATTTCATTTTTGTATACATCGATTCCATCCTGACATTTCATGTATTGGTCAATTAACTCTGCTTTTATCATGGATAATTGCATGATCGTGTTCCTCCTATAAATATTATATATAATTAACCTATTAATGTCAATAAAGGCCGTATGTATAGGTTACATTATTTATTAATGTCTTAATATCATCTCGATTATAGTATTGTAATATATATCATTTCGATATCCTGTCTGCGATGGTTGATGCTACAAAAGAGTCCGGCTTTATCTCATATTCATAGCCCTGCGCCTTGATCCACCCCACTATCGCAGGAATAAGGTCTTTTGTCTTGCCGTTTTCTGATTTTCCTGCGTCAACATGGATCGTGAAAGTCGCATTTGAGTACAAATCATCGTATTTCTTATCGGATTCTATCAGCTCCAGTATACGATCCGCTGCTTCAAGAGACATACCGGTCTCGGTATAAAGTTTCTGTCTTACGTCGCTTATCCTGTCTATGTGACTGATCTGATAGAAGTATATGCCACCGTGACCTTCACAGATAACTGCGATAACATTTACTATCTTTGTATCGGAGAAGTTCTGTGAGTCCGTACCTACAATGATCTGGATAGGTGTATTATAGTCCCTCTTTTCATTGTAGAAC
>JAILKH010000066.1 GCA_024693925.1 Lachnospiraceae bacterium
CTCGGATTATTGCTTGCCTGTGTAGGAACCATAGTGTGGCTATTGGCAGGAAGAAAGAAGAAAGCCGGATCGGACAAGTAAGTAAAAAGAGTAACATTAAAAGAAACAAAAAATGACATAAAGTAACATAAGCCGTCAGAACACCTCATTTTAAGGGGTTTTGGCGGCTTTTATTTTTTTAAATGAATGCTAGGAATTGTAAAAGAGGTGTGTTATAATCTAACTTAGTGCATACTGCACTATGATTGTTTAAGCAAGGGCTTGTTTAAGCCATAAAATTATAAGATGGAGGGCTGAACAAAATGAGTAACACTTCTCAAGCGAGCGTTAGAATCAATTCTTTGCTCGATGAAAACAGTTTTGTTGAGATCGGTGCAATGGTTAATGCAAGAGCTACTGATTTCAATATGGAACCGAAGGCGGCTCCTTCGGACGGCGTTATTACCGGTTATGGTCTTATTAACAACAGCATGGTATATGTATACAGCCAGGATGCATCCGTAATGGGTGGTTCAATAGGTGAAATGCATGCCGCTAAGATCATAAGGTTATATGAACTTGCCATGAAGACGGGAGCACCGGTTATCGGTCTTATCGATTCTTCGGGGTTGAGACTTATGGAAGCAACGGATGCTTTGGAAGCATTCGGTGAGATTTATAAGACTCAGGTCATGGCATCGGGAGTTATTCCCCAGATAACCGTAGTATTCGGTAATTGCGGTGGAGGACTTGCATTATTCCCATCTTTAACGGATTTTACATTTATGGAGTCCGGCAAGGGTAAGATATTTGTGAATTCTCCTAATGCTATTGAGGGTAATTATGAAGAAAAGCTGGATACTTCAGCAGCTGCATTCAGAAGCAGTGAATGCGGAGATGTGGACTTTGTTGCAGGCGAAGATGAAATATATGATAAGGTAAGAGCCTTTATTTCAATGCTTCCGGAGAATTATGAAGAAGGTGGAGTATATGATGATTGTACAGATGATCTTAACAGATTATGTGAGGATATTGATACCTGCGCAAGTGATTCTTCCGTAGCTTTGTCAAGGATAGCAGATAATCAGGCGTTTTTTGAATTGAAACCTGATTATGCTAAATCGATGGTTACCGGTTTTATGAAATTAAACGGAATGACAGTTGGAGCGGTTGCCAATCGAAGTGAGAAATTTGATGATGAAGGAAAAGTCTGTGAGAAATATGATTCGGTATTAACATCCGAAGGATGTTTGAAGGCTGCCGGATTTGTTAATTTCTGTGATGCTTTCGGTATTCCGGTCATTTCTCTTACAAATGTTACGGGGTTTGATTCATCAATGAGTGCCGAGAAAAATTTACAGGAGGCAGCGGCCAAGCTTACTGCAGCTTTTGCGAACGCATCCGTTCCCAAGGTTAATGTAATCGTAGGAAATGCATTCGGCAGCGCATATATTGTAATGAATTCCAAATCCATCGGAGCAGATATTTCATTTGCATGGAATAATGCTTCAATCGGCATGATGGATGCAGATATTGCTGCTAAATTATTATTTGAGAATGAAGAAAACAAAGATGAACTTATGGCAGCATATAAAGAGATGCAGACAAGTGTTGAATCAGCTGCTCGTCGTGGATATATTGATACTATAATTGAGCCGCAGGATACACGTAAGTATATCATAGGGGCTCTGGAAATGTTGTTTACTAAGAGAGAAGGGCGTCCGGATAAAAAGCATGGCGCAATCTAAGAAAGGTATGGTGAAACGTAATATGAAAAAGTTTTTGTCAATATTATGTATATGTGTCTGCCTTCTTGGATTAACTGCTTGTGAAACGGCTAAACCTGTAAATCAGAAGGATTCTGAAGTGGTTTCGGAATATTCACAGTTTCTTGCTCAGTATCTACTTAATGAAGACGCTGATATGTATGCATATTTCTTCGCGGATCAGGTAAAAGGTCTGAGTGATTTTACAAACGGAGGAGCTGAATTCACACAGGCAACATTAGGTAATATAGGACTTGATGTTGACGGTAACGGTTTTATTTCCGGAATAGATTCATGGAATAAAGCTGTTGAGGAAATAGGTAAACTTAAGAGCATTGATAAGACTACTGTTAAGTACAGCACCAAGGGTGATACCATAATAGTGGATCTGGATGCTATGTTTGAGAAGAGAAGTGCAGTTGTTGAATTTATTTATGAAGATAATCTAAATAAAACACTGACATCTTACGCCGTAAACATAAATTATACATTTGGTGAAAAGATGCAGAAAGCCGGTTTAAATACGGTGCTCGGTATGGGCACGGTGTTTATTGTCCTAATCCTTTTATCATTACTGATAAGCTGTTTTAAATTCGTAAACCAGGCACAGACTGCTTCGGAAAACAAGAAAAAGGCAGCAATGGAAGCGGCTAAACCCGAAGTTAAGGAGCTTCCCGTACAGGAAGAGATACAAGAGGATGAAACAGTTGATGATGAAGATGAAATAGCGGCAGTTATATCTGCGGCGATAGCGGCTTATGAATCGGAAAACGGGGTTATAAGTCAGGCTGAATCCGGTGGTTATTATGTAAGAAGTATAAGACGCAGAAATAATAGTAAATGGAACAGGAATTAAGAAAGTATTCAGGAGGATATTAAAATGAAAAATTATACAATTACAGTGAATGGAAATGTATATGATGTAACTGTTGAAGAAGGTGGACAGGGTGCGGCTCCGGTTGCAGCGCCCAAGGCCGCGGCAGCTCCCAAAGCAGCACCTAAGGCAGCGCCCAAAGCATCTGCAGGTGCAGGCTCTGTTAAGGTAGAGGCCGGAGCTGCAGGAAAGATATTCAAGATTGAGGCAAGTGTTGGACAGGCTGTTAAAAAAGGTGATGCAGTTATAATACTTGAGGCAATGAAGATGGAGATCCCCGTAGTGGCACCTCAGGACGGTACTGTTGCAAGTATTGATGTTAGTGTTGGTGATTCTGTAGAGGCAGGTGCTTGCCTTGCAACCCTTAACTGATATATTTATTAACAGACTTAAAGATAATTTATGATAATACGGAGGTCAAAAAATGTCATATATATTAGAGACAATGCAGAACCTCATACATCAGACGGCTTTCTTTAATCTTACTTTCGGTAATTTTATAATGATAGCTGTTGCGTGTCTGTTTCTGTATTTGGCAATAGCAAAAGAATTTGAGCCATTGCTTCTTACACCTATCGCGTTCGGTATGTTACTGGTAAATATTTATCCGGATATCATGATGACGGTGGAAGAATCAGCCAATGGTGTCGGAGGTTTGCTTCATTATTTTTATCTGTTGGATGAGTGGGCTATTCTTCCTTCACTTATCTTTATGGGTGTGGGTGCCATGACTGACTTTGGTCCCCTTATCGCTAATCCCAAGAGCTTCCTTCTGGGTGCCGCAGCACAGTTTGGTATTTTTGCTGCATATTTCGGAGCTATCGCCCTTGGATTTAACGATAAAGCGGCAGCTGCAGTTTCCATCATCGGCGGTGCAGACGGTCCTACTTCAATTTTCCTGGCAGGTAAGCTTGGACAGACGGCTATTATGGGTCCTATAGCAGTTGCGGCATATTCTTATATGTCACTGGTACCGATCATACAGCCACCTATCATGAAATTGCTTACCACAGAGAAAGAAAGAGCGATCAAGATGGAACAGTTAAGACCGGTTTCCAAGCTTGAGAGAATTCTTTTTCCTATAGTCGTTACGATAGTTGTATGTCTTATCCTTCCGACAACGGCACCCCTTGTAGGTATGCTTATGCTCGGTAATCTTTTCAGGGAATCGGGAGTTGTTCGTCAGCTTACCGAGACTGCAAGTAATGCGCTTATGTATATTGTTGTTATAATACTGGGAACATCGGTAGGAGCAACTACAAGTGCAGCTGCATTCCTGAATCTTGATACAATAAAAATAGTTATACTCGGACTTATCGCTTTCATGTTCGGTACAGCTGCCGGAGTTCTTTTCGGTAAGATAATGTGTGTTGCAACGCATGGTAAAGTTAATCCGCTTATCGGTTCTGCGGGAGTTTCAGCCGTTCCGATGGCGGCGAGAGTATCTCAAAAGGTCGGTGCCGAAGCAGATCCCACCAATTTCCTGCTTATGCATGCGATGGGACCGAACGTAGCCGGAGTTATAGGAACCGCTGTAGCCGCGGGTACATTTATGGCGGTATTTGGGGTATTTTAAGAGAATCTATAATTAAAAGAAATGAAATCATTGGAGGATATAATAATGGCAGAAGTAGAAAAAAAACCTATCAAGATTACCGAAACCATTCTTCGTGATGCACATCAGTCATTGATCGCAACGAGAATGCCTACCGAAGTTATGCTTCCGATTCTTGATAAGCTTGATAAAGTTGGTTACCAGTCGTTAGAGTGCTGGGGGGGAGCTACATTTGACGCATCCTTGCGTTTCCTTAAAGAAGACCCTTGGGACAGATTGAGAAAGATCAGGGACGGTGCAAAGAATACAAAGCTTCAGATGCTTTTCAGAGGTCAGAATATACTTGGGTATCGTCCGTATGCAGATGATGTTGTATATGCATTTGTTGAAAAGTCAATTGCAAACGGTATAGATATAATTCGTATATTTGATTGTCTTAATGATATAAGAAATCTGCAGGCAGCCGTAGATGCAACAAATAAGATCAAGGTACAGGAGGGTAGAGGAGAGTCGCAGATAGCTCTTTCATATACTCTTGGTGATGCATATACACTTGAATATTGGGCTGATATGGCTAAGAAGATTGAAGAAATGGGTGCAGATTCAATCTGTATTAAGGATATGGCAGGTCTTCTTGTTCCTTATAAAGCAGCAGAGCTTGTTAAGACACTTAAGGAAAGCACCAAGCTGCCCATTCAGTTGCATACACATTATACATCCGGTGTTGCTTCGATGACCTACCTTAAGGCGGTAGAAGCAGGCGTGGATGTTATTGATACAGCTATGTCACCTCTTGCACTTGGTACATCCCAGCCGGCAACAGAGGTTATGGTTGAAACCTTTAAAGGAACTCCTTATGATACCGGGTTTGATCAGAAGCTGCTTGCAGAAATTGCTGATTACTTCAGACCTTACAGAGAAGAGTGTCTTGCTAACGGACTTCTTAATCCCAAGGTGCTTGGGGTTAATATTAAGACCCTTCTTTATCAGGTGCCCGGTGGTATGTTATCAAATATGGTCAGTCAGCTTAAAGAACAGAATGCGGAAGATAAGTATGATGAGGTGCTTGAAGAAATACCTCGTGTTCGTAAAGACTGCGGTGAGCCGCCTTTGGTTACTCCTTCGTCTCAGATCGTGGGTACCCAGGCTGTATTTAATGTACTTATGGGTGAAAGATATAAGATGGCTACAGGAGAATTCAAGGATCTTCTTCGCGGTAAGTACGGTCAGACAGTTAAACCAATGAACCAGGAGGTTATTGATAAGGTAATCCCCGGTGAGGAAAGATTTACATCACGTTCAGCGGATGCGGCCGGACTTACAAATGAAATGGATAAGATTGAGGCTGAAATGAAGCAGTATAAACAGCAGGATGAGGATGTATTGTCATATGCATTATTCCCGCAGGTTGCTACGGATTTCTTTAAATATCGCGAGGCACAGCAGACCGGTATCGATGCTAAGAAGGCAGATGCTGTAAACGGTGCATACCCTGTATAATTAAAGAAATATTTAATTTTATAGTGCAAAATTAAAAAACGTATGTTATAATTGTGAGGCAGTCGGTTTTGGCTGCCTCATAATATTTTATGAAATTGTAAAATATGAACAGTTTAAAGTTTTGAACGGAGGAATAAACAATGGCAAGAAAAGAATCCATAACAAAACAAATGATACTTGACGGAGCTTTTGAAATGCTTAAAGAATCGGGATACGAATCAGTTACGGCCAGAAAGCTTGCAGCGCATATAGGATGTTCCACACAGCCGATCTTTCGTGTATATGAAAACATGGATGAATTATTAAAGGAACTTTTTGAAAAAGCGAGAGAGGCATATGAAGAGTTCTGTGTAAATGGGGGAAATGATTATCCTACACCTTTTGTAAGCCTGGGCATGAATTATATCCAGTTCGCCAGAAAAGAACAGAATATTTTCAGACTTTTATTTCTGTCCGGTAATAAGGAACATACACTTTATGAGCTTATTAACGGAAACGATAATGCCTTTGTTATGAAGGAGATCAAGAAAATCCATAATCCCAATATGGATACGGTGGAAGATATATTTACAAAGGTATTTATTTTTATGCATGGAATGGCCTGCATGACCATAACCGGAGAACTTGAACTTACGGATGAAGATGCCGGCGCCATGCTTGAAGATGCGATCAAAGGATTTATAGGCTGAAGATAATATATGAAAATAATTGTGGTGGGAGGCGGAGCGGCCGGCATGATGGCGGCAGCAACCGCATCGGAAAATAAGAACAATGAAGTAATCCTGATCGAAAAGAATGAAAAGCTTGGGAAGAAGCTTTTTATAACCGGAAAGGGAAGATGTAATCTTACGAATGCCTGTGACAGTGAGGGTTTCTTCAATAATGTTATAACTAATCCCAAATTTCTGTATTCCGCATTTAATGATTTTGATAATAATTCCGTTATGGATTTTTTTGATAAACATGGATTACGATTAAAGACAGAGCGGGGAGCCAGGGTCTTTCCGATGTCGGATCATTCATCCGATGTTATAAAAACATTGGAGAAGGTAATTAAAGAGAACGGTGTCGGTATAAGATTAAACACAAGAGCAGAAACCGTGATAGTGAAGGAAGGTCAGGTAAAAGGTATTCTTACAAAGACCGGGGAAAAGATGCCGGCAGACAGGGTAATCCTTGCTCTGGGAGGAGTTTCGTATCCGGGATGCGGAGCTTCGGATGATGCTTTCAGGATAGCTGAAAATCTGGATATAAAAGTAAGTAAGGAAGAACCTGCTTTGGTTCCGCTGGTGATAAGGGAGGATATATGTAAAAGGCTGCAGGGGCTATCTTTGAAAAATGTTTCGGCAGAGCTGGTTTATAATAATAAAAGCGTATATCACGGGTTCGGGGAAATGCTTTTTACCCATTACGGGGTCAGCGGTCCGCTGATACTTAGTGCAAGCAGTTATATAAAAAACGGAATGTATGAAGGTGATTTAAAACTTCATATAGATACTAAAAGTGCCCTGACGGAAAAACAGCTGGATGACAGGGTGCTTAGAGATTTTTCCGAAAATCTGAACAGGAAATTTTCCAATTCTTTGAATGCCCTGCTTCCGTCAAAACTTATTCCGGTGATAATAGAACTTTCAAAGATAGATCCCGAAAAAAAAGTAAATGAGATAACAAGGGAAGAAAGAAATAAATTTGTGAAACTTCTTAAGGATATTGTTCTGACGGTTGAAGGTAACAGAGGCTTTTTGGAAGCAATAGTTACACGGGGCGGAATAAATGTAAAAGAGATCAATCCTTCAACAATGGAGAGTAAGAAGATCAAAGGCTTATTTTTTGCCGGAGAAATGATAGATGTGGATGCGCTTACGGGAGGCTTTAATCTGCAGATAGCCTGGTCAACAGGGCATTTGGCAGGTGAGAGCGCAACAGGATCATGACAGGTATAGCGGTATTGTTTTTTTATAAATATACTTAACGGAGAAAGGACGTAAAATGCAGATAGCGATAGACGGACCGGCAGGGGCCGGAAAAAGTACAATAGCCAAGCGCCTTGCTAAGGAGAGCGGTTATATTTATGTTGATACCGGAGCAATGTATCGCGCAATGGCACTGTATCTTATTCGCTGCGGAATTTCCGCCGAGGATAAGGAAGGGATAGAAAAAGCCTGTGAAGATGCCGATATATCGATACAATATATCGACGGGGAACAAAACGTGGTTTTAAACGGTGAAAATGTAAACAGTCTTATAAGAACCAGAGAAGTATCGGCAATGGCTTCGAGCAGTTCCGTTAACGGTAAGGTGAGGGAAAAGCTGGTTTCATTGCAGCAAAAGCTTGCAAGCAGTAACGATGTGGTAATGGATGGCAGAGATATAGGTACAAAGGTTTTACCTGAAGCGGAAGTAAAGATCTATCTGACTGCAAGTACAAAAGTACGGGCAAAGAGAAGGTTTGATGAGTTAAGAGCAAAGGGCGAAGCCTGTGATATGGAAGCGATCGAAAATGAGATAAAGGAGAGGGATCACAGGGATATGACAAGAGAAATCTCTCCTTTGGTTCAGGCTAAGGATGCAGTCCTTGTAGATACATCGGATATGGATATAGATACTGTTGTGGATCGGATAAAAGAAATAGTCAAAAGTAAAGTAAAAGCTTAGGATCCTTTAAGCGGAGATATTTATGGAAATAATAATGGCAGAAAATGCCGGTTTCTGTTTTGGAGTAAAAAGGGCAGTAGATTCGGTATTTGCACAAATAGATAAAGGCGGGAAAATATATACTTACGGACCGATAATACATAATGAACAGGTAGTTCTCGAACTGGAGAAAAAAGGTGTTTCGGTTATTAACAGTAAGGAGGAACTGAGGGACATCCATGAAGGAGTGATCATAATACGTTCCCATGGTGTTTCAAAGCAGGTGTATGAGATCATAGAAAATCAGGGATTGGAACTTATCGATGCCACCTGTCCGTTTGTGAAAAAAATACACAGGATCGTAGCCGAGGAAAGTGTTAACGGTAAACATATCGTTGTTATAGGAAATCGCAAACATCCGGAAGTTGAGGGGATTGTAAGCTGGGCTGCAGGTGATGTCAGCATAATTGAAAATGAAATGGAAGCCCATGATTTTGAAATTGATAAAGCCACGGAAATTTGCATAGTATCGCAAACAACTTTCAACTATAATAAATTTAAAGAATTAGTTGAAATTTTTCAAAAAAAAGGTTATTATGTTAGTGTTGCCAATACAATATGTAATGCTACCGAGGAACGTCAGACGGAGGCTAAAAGGATAGCGTCCCGGGTAGATGCAATGATAGTCATAGGCGGAGCGGGAAGCTCCAATACACAGAAGTTATACGAGATATGTAAAAGCGAATGTGAGAACACGCAATACATACAGACGGTTGATGACTTAGTACTTAATTCTATCGAATCCATTAAGAGTGTTGGTATTACAGCGGGGGCTTCCACCCCTAAAAAAATAATTCAGGAGGTTCAAAATTATGTCAGAACAAACTTTTGAACAGATGTTGGAAGAATCACTTAAAACAATACATAACGGAGAGGTAGTTGAAGGTACGGTCATTGATGTTAAGCCTGATGAGATAATACTTAACATCGGTTATAAGTCTGATGGTATCATTACAAGAAATGAGTACTCAAATACGCCCAATATTGACCTTACAACTTGTGTTAAGGTAGGAGATACCATGGAAGCAAAGGTTATGAAGGTTAATGACGGTGACGGGCAGGTTCAGCTTACTTATAAGAGACTTGCAGCGGATAAGGGCAACAAGAGACTTGAAGAAGCATTTAACAATAAAGAAGTTCTTAAGGCAACCGTAGCTCAGATCCTTGACGGAGGATTAAGCGTTGTTGTTGAGGAATCAAGGGTGTTCATTCCCGCGAGTCTTGTTTCGGATCAGTACGAGAAAGATCTTTCGAAGTATCTTGGTCAGGAAATCGAATTTGTTATTACGGAGTTTAATCCCAGAAGACGCAGGATCATAGGTGACAGAAAACAGTTGCTCATGGCTGAGAGAGAAAAGCTTCAGGAAGAGCTTTTTTCAAGAATCAAGGTTGGAGATGTTGTGGACGGCGTAGTAAAGAACGTTACGGATTTTGGTGTATTTGTAGATCTTGGAGGTGCGGACGGACTTCTTCATATTTCCGAGATATCCTGGGGAAGGGTTGAGAACCCCAAGAAGGTATTTAAGTCCGGTCAGGAACTTAAGGTTCTTGTTAAGGATATTCAGGATAAAAAGATTGCATTATCACTTAAGTTTGCAGATTCAAATCCTTGGAATGACGCCAACAGTAAGTACGCAATTGATAATGTGGTAACCGGAAAGATAGCAAGAATGACAGATTTCGGTGCATTCGTAGAGCTGGAGCCCGGTATAGATGCGTTGCTTCATGTTTCACAGATATCAAGAGAACATATTGAGAAGCCTTCGGATGTATTGAAGGTCGGACAGGAAGTTACGGCCAAGATAGTGGATTTCAAACCTGATGACAAGAAGATAAGTCTTAGTATAAAGGCAATGCTTGAACCGGAGAAGAGTGAGGAACCGGAAGAAGAGGAAGAGGGTGACGTAGTAAGCGTTGACATAGATGCCGAAATTGAAAAATCAAACGCAGAAGATGGTGAATCTGAAAAATCAAACGCAGAAGATGGTGAAACTGAAAAATCCGAGGCTGCAGATGTTGAAGAATAAATTTGATTATAGGACAGCTATTTATCAAGGATGATAAAAAATCTTAAGGATGAGGTGAATTAATATGGCATATACTTATGAACAGTTTCAGGCAGCAATCTTAAAGATGACAACCATCGATCTTACTGCTTATAAAGAAAAGCAGATGAAGAGAAGGATTGATACTCTTATCAATAAGCATAAGATTGACGGATATGAAGAGTTTGTAAAACAGCTTAAGAGTGATAAACAGCTATTTGAGGAATTCGTAAATTATCTGACTATTAATGTGTCGGAGTTTTATAGGAATACTGATCAGTGGGAGCTTCTCGATAAGACGTTCATTCCTGAAATGATAAAGCAATATGGTAAGAAGCTTAAGATATGGAGTGCTGCCTGTTCGACGGGAGATGAGCCTTATTCGTTGGTAATGGCTTTCTCCAGACATATTCCGCTCAGTCAGATCAAGGTCATAGCGACAGATCTTGATAAGCAGGTTATAGCACAGGCTAAGACAGGTTTATATAATGAGAAAAGTATAGCCGGTGTTCCTGATGATTTTAAGAAGAAATATTTTACAAAAGTAGGAAACTCATATAAGATTTCCGATGAGATAAAGAGTCATGTGGAATTCAAAGAGCATAATCTTTTGAAGGATCCTTATCCGACAGGATGTAATATTATAATATGTCGTAATGTTTTGATTTATTTCACTGATGAAGCCAAGGATGAGATTTACAGGAAATTTAATAATGCTTTGGTTAAGGATGGTTTCCTGTTTATAGGCAGTACCGAACAGATCGTAAATCATAAGGATTTCGGATATAATCGACGTAATTCATTTTTCTATCAAAAGATATAATACAGAAACGGATTATGTGTGATCAAAAGAAAATAAGATAAGATAATAAAATGGACTTTCATTAATCGAAAGTCCATTTTTTTACAAAATCATTTAATAGTTCGATAATAATATCAGGTGCCTTATTTAGGGCGAAAGGTGTATATAAGTCCGGCTTATTGTATTCATCCTTAAAGATCGGAAGATTTACAAGACTTTCGTCGGAGGCAATGACCGGAATAAATAAGCCATGATATTTGGTATAGCAATTTTCTTTTTTTGCATTTTCACGACGATTCTTATCAACACCGGATGCAACGGATTTATGAACGCAACAGTCCTCAATGGGTAAATAATAGTAATCTTTATAATTGGAAAAGAATTGTTTAAGGGTTGCTTCGATAACGGGAAGTCTTAAAAGGGCGGTACCATTTGATCGTACAGAGAGCATGATCTGCCCTTTTTTGGTTGTAAAACCTTTTGGAATATTGAGAGCATGTCTGCAGTTTATCAGAAGTTCACACCTGTTGTTTCCCATATAATCCGGAAATTCGTGGGTTTCAAAGGAGAGATATTCAAGCTCCATATATTTGACAGAGGTATAATGAAGTATAGGTAAAATATAGGCCATACCTTTTAAATCCTCAGTATTATGAAAGAGCAGTGGTTTAAGAAAATCTAAGGAGGGAGAATGAACATAAGCCCGGTAGACATTTATAAGTTCTTTTCCCGTGTAGGGATCCTCACTGTTGATACCAAGGAACTCTTCTATACAACGCTGTCTTAAAGAAGGTAATCCCAGTAAAACCTTATAGGGCTTTATCATGGCGTAGATATCGAAATTTGATAATTTATCAAAAGGATCCTCAAGCTTATATTTATCGGCTTTGTATTTAAGGTATGGTATATCAAAATGGTTACCGTTGTAATGTATAAGCAGTTCAAAGCGATCTTTAATGTAATCCGTAAACAAAATAATCAGTTCTTTTTCTTCATTCTTTGATTCGGCGAACCATTGCAGGGTGTGGTAGCCTTCTTTATCAAAATAGGCGCATCCGATCAAATATAGATTTGTTTTTTCTCTCGAAAGCCCGGTAGTTTCTATATCTATAAATAGGATCTTTTCGATAGGAGCCAGTTTTTCCAAGGGATATCCGGGGTGTATATCCGGAAAGTCTTCAGTAAAAAATTTCATCTTTAAACCTTTCGATCAAAATGATAGTCTTTATGGCGGATTATTATAATATTAATGAATTACATTAGTATAGCAAAAATAATTATTTGGGTAAATATAATTAAAAATTGCAAAAAAAAAAGGAATTTTGCAATTTGAAAAGAATATTCTTTTTTGAGGGAATAATTATGACTATTCGTGAAATGTTGGAAAAAAGGGAAAAAGAATATTTAAGGCCCTGTGCAACCTTGTCGGTTAATTCAAGAGGACGTGATGTTGATGAAGCTGAATGTGATATAAGACCTGTATTCCAAAGAGACAGGGACAGGATTCTGCACTCAAAGTCCTTTAGACGTCTAAAGGATAAAACCCAGGTTTTTTTGACACCTGAGGGAGATCATTACAGGACAAGGCTTACCCATACACTGGAGGTTTCACAGAATGCAAGAACCATTGCTAAAGCTTTAAGGCTTAATGAGGATCTGGTAGAAGCGATAGCTCTGGGTCATGATCTTGGTCATACCCCTTTTGGACATGCCGGAGAGCGGGCGCTTGACAGAGTCTGTCCCATTGGTTTTAAACATAATATTCAGAGTAAACGCGTTGTGGAAATCCTTGAAAAGGATGGAAGAGGTCTGAATCTTACCTGGGAAGTACGGGATGGGATCGTTAACCACCAAACAAGAAGCATGCCTAACACATTGGAGGGTAAGATAGTAAGATTATCCGATAAGATTGCGTATATCCATCATGATATGGATGATGCCATAAGAGGACATATTCTGAGTGAAAATGATATCCCCAAAGAGCTTAGGAATACTCTTGGTGATACAACTACAAAACGTCTTGACAGGTTTATACATGACATAATAACAAACAGTCAGGATATAGATGATATCCGGATGTCGGATGAAATCGGGCAGGCTATGTTTGAACTTAGGGAATTTATGTTTGAAAATGTTTATCAGAATCCAAAAGCTAAAGGAGAGGAAGTTAAAGCTGAAAGATTGGTAGAAAACCTGTATGAATATTATTACAGAAATAATTATATGCTTCCTGAGGAATACAGAGAATTAATGGAAACAAGAGGTGACAGTCTTGAACGTGTAGTCTGTGATTATATATCATCCATGTCGGATCGCTTTGCAATTTCGGTATTTAATGATATATATATGCCGGATTCCTGGAAGGATTGAAGACCATTATAATAATGGTACAATATACGGAATAATCGTTTGACGAAAATGAGAGGAGTAAGTAATGTATTATCCGGATGACCTGGTTGATGAGGTCAGGATGAAAAATGATATAGTGGATGTTATATCATCATATGTAAGACTTAAGAAGAAGGGAAGTAATTATTTCGGGCTCTGTCCGTTCCATAATGAAAAATCAGGTTCTTTTTCGGTTAATCAGCAAAGGCAGATGTATCATTGTTTTGGATGCGGAAAGAGCGGAAATGTAATTACTTTTATAATGGAATATGAGAATTATACCTTTCAGGAGGCGTTAAAATATCTTGCGGACCGGGCGGGAGTAACCCTGCCGGAAATAAAGTATTCAAGGGAAGAAAAAGAAAAAGATAATTTAAAAACACGGATCCTGGAGGCCTATAAAGAGGCAGGAAAGTATTATTATTACCAGCTTCGTTCGGAAAATGGCAGGAAAGCATATGAGTATTTTAAAGACAGAGGTCTATCCGATGAAACCATGAAGAAATTCGGGCTCGGTTATGCGGTTACCGGCCGTAATCTTATGTACAGATATCTTCGTTCCAAAGGTTACAGTGATGAAGTCTTAAAAGAGATGCATATCTTTTATGTTAATGAACGTGAAGGAATGACGGATATGTTCTGGAATCGGGCAATATTTCCCATCATGGATGTAAATCACAGGATAATTGCTTTCGGAGGCCGGGTTATGGGGCAGGGAGAACCCAAATATCTTAATTCTCCCGAAACAATAGTGTTTGATAAAGGACGTAATCTTTACGGCCTGAATCTGGCCAGAACATCCAGAAAGAATAATCTTATAATCTGTGAGGGATATATGGATGTAATAGCCTTGCATCAGGCCGGCTTTAACCAGACGGTGGGAGCTCTGGGAACGGCACTTACATCAGGACATGTTAATCTTCTTAAAAGGTACGGAGAAAATGTTCTCCTTTGTTATGACAATGACGGAGCGGGTACCAAGGCAAATTTGAGGGCGATACCGATCCTTCGTTCCGCAGGGGTTTCCGCAAAGGTTATTGATATGAGTCCCTATAAGGATCCGGATGAATTTATTAAGAATCTGGGGGCGGAAGAATTTGAAGTAAGGATAGAAAATGCGGAGAATGCGTTCTATTATGAGATAAGGATGCTGGAGAGGGATTATAATATTAATGATCCGGACGAAAGGACAAGATTTACAAATGAGATTGCAAAGAAACTGCTTAAATTCGAGGATCCCATAGAGAGAGACAATTATCTTGAAGCTATCTGTTCAAAATATAAGATCAATAATGAACATATGAATAAATTGCTGGCCAAGCTGGTGGTTAAGAATGAAGGGATAAGTGAATATGAGCGCCCAAGGTCAACCATCATAAGCAATAAAAAGGAAACTGACAGCGGAATAAAGAAAACCCAGAAGTTCATGCTTACCTGGATGTGTGAAGAGCCTAAGATATATAAGATGATTGGGAAATATCTTGACGCCGAAGATTTTACCGAAGAAATATATTGTACAGTTGCCGGCATATTGTTTGAACAGCTTGATAATGACAGGCTGGATCCGGCGGGTATTATAAGCCGGTTTACGAATGAAGAGGAACAGAATGAGGTGGGGAGTCTCTTTAATACCAGGCTTAATGATATAAATACGGCAGATGAAAAGTCACGGGCACTTAAGGATCTGCTTATTAAGATAAAAACCTACAGTCTTAGTAAAAAAGCCAAAGAGGAAACCGATATTAATGCAATAGCGGCAATGATGGAAGAAAAGAAAAAACTGGATGAACTAAAAAAAATTAAAATTGCATTCGAAGAAGATTAAAAATATATAAGATAAAGATTAACAGGAAGTGAGGAGTATCAGATGGGAAACAAGTCAAAGGGTGAGAATGCTAACAGTGAGGTTGATGTAATGGAGAATGAGAACGGTCAGGATATTCAACAGGAAAAGATTCAGGAGAAATTAAAGAGTCTTCTTGCTAAAGCCAAAAAAAAGAAAAATGTTCTTGAAAGTTCGGAGATCACTTTGTTTTTTGCGGATATGGACCTGCAGGATGATCAAATGGATAAGATCAATGATTATCTGGAACAGAATGGTGTTGATATTCTTAAGATCACGGAAGAGGATGATGAGCCGGAACCGGATGATGATATAATGCTTTCGGAAGAAGAAGATGTTGATGTTGAAAACATCGATCTTTCTGTTCCCGATGGAATAAGTATTGAGGACCCGGTAAGGATGTATCTTAAAGAAATCGGAAAGGTTCCACTTCTGTCGGCAGAAGAAGAAATTGAACTTGCCCAGAAAATGGAAAACGGCGGAGAGGAAGGAGAGGAAGCTAAGAAGCGTCTTGCCGAAGCTAATCTGCGTTTGGTAGTAAGCATTGCAAAAAGATATGTAGGAAGAGGTATGCTTTTTCTTGATCTTATACAGGAGGGAAATCTCGGACTAATTAAAGCGGTGGAGAAGTTTGATTATAAAAAAGGATATAAATTCTCTACATATGCAACCTGGTGGATACGTCAGGCCATAACCCGTGCAATAGCGGATCAGGCCAGAACTATACGTATTCCGGTTCATATGGTTGAAACCATAAATAAGCTTATAAGAGTAAGCCGCCAGCTTCTTCAGGAACTGGGAAGAGAAGCAACCGCAGAAGAAATTGCGGAAGAGATGAATCTACCGGTTGAGAGAGTAAGAGAAATCCTTAAAATATCACAGGAGCCTGTATCTCTGGAAACTCCTATCGGTGAAGAGGAGGATTCGCATCTTGGTGATTTTATACAGGATGATAATGTTCCCGTACCGGCAGATGCAGCTGCCTTTACATTGCTAAAAGAGCAGTTGGTGGAAGTTCTTGGAACTCTTACTGACAGGGAGCAGAAGGTATTGAGACTTCGTTTCGGGCTTGATGACGGAAGAGCCAGAACCCTTGAGGAGGTAGGTAAAGAATTTAATGTAACCCGTGAGCGTATAAGACAGATAGAAGCAAAGGCATTAAGAAAACTTCGTCATCCCAGCCGGAGCAGAAAACTTAAGGATTACCTGGATTAAAATGAGAATACTTACTGACAGACTGATGGCAATTGCCAATATGGTCACTCCCGGATTTAGGCTTGCGGATATAGGCTGTGATCATGGTTATCTGGCGATATATCTTGTTAAAAATAATATAGTACCGTATGTTATAGCAATGGATATAAATAAAGGTCCCCTGGAAAGAGCAGGAGAGCATGTGACACTTGCCGGATTAAACAGGAAAATCGAGTTGCGTTTGTCTGACGGTATGAATGCTCTTAAGACGGATGAAGTTCAGAGTGCGGTCATGGCAGGAATGGGGGGCCCCCTTATGATAAGTATTCTTACAAAAGGACGGGATATTTGTAACAGTCTTGAAGAAATAATACTGCAGCCCCAATCCGAGATAGAGAAAGTAAGACATTTTCTTGAGGATAACGGATATAATATAGTTGAAGAAGATATAGTGCTTGAAGAAAACAAATTCTATCCAATGATGAAGGTTAAGCATGGTAAAATGAAGCTTTACAGAGATGTTTTTTACAGATACGGAAGGCTGATGTTTGATCGTAATGATCCTGTGTTTACAGCCTATTTAAGAAAGGAAAAGGGACAATTCCTGGCTGTAAGGGATGAACTGTTAAAGGCACCGGATACACAAAAGGTTGAGATACGGTTAAGGGAATTATCAAGAGATATATCATTGGTGGAGGAAGCTTTGGCCATATGTGTAAATAAAGGAGCTTAATATAATAAGTCAGGGTTGTAGGTTGGGAAAGGAAGATATATGAAATGCAGTAATATCATGGATTCACTTGAAGAACTATCACCTGTAAGTTATGCTGAGGAATGGGATAATGTAGGGCTTATAGTGGGACGAAAGGATAAGGAGATTCGCAAGGTTTATATAGCCGTGGATCCTACCGATGAAGTCATACAGTGTGCCATAGAAGTACAGGCGGATATGATCATCACTCACCATCCCTTGATTTTTCGGGCGGTTAAGAAGATAAATTCTGAGGATTTTATTGCAAGAAGAGTATTAAGACTTGCAAGACATGATATTTGTTATTATGCAATGCATACCAATTTTGATGTTATGGGAATGGCGGATGCAGCGGCGGATGAAATAGGTCTTAAACGACGCTCGGTGTTGTCTGTCACCTATGAGGATGATATTGCAAAGGAAGGCTTTGGCCGTATCGGAAAGCTTCCCGGGGTAATGACTCTTAAAGAATGTGCAGAGCACGTTAAGAAATGCTTTAAATTAAAACATGTAAGAGTTTACGGAGACCTCGAAACAGAACTGGAAACTGCCGCCATATGTCCCGGCTCCGGAAAAAGTATGATAAACGATGCGGTCATGGCGGGAGCGGATGTATATATTACCGGTGATATTGAACACCATGAAGGACTGGATAGTGTAGCGCAGGGATTAATGGTAATTGATGCGGGACATTATGGTATCGAGAAAATCTTTATTCAGTATATTAAAGAATATTTAAGGAGAAATTTCCATGATCTGGCAATTTATACGCACAGGGATATAGAACCCTTTGTTGTTATATAGAATTTAAAGGCAGATAATAAATATAAGATCATTTTTTTGGATAGTATAAAATAATATATCAGGGAGGAAATATGGGGAAGAATAATGTTAAAGTTACCATCAATGATTCGGTAAAGGAATATCCTTCAGGGATTGTATTTGAGGACATCGCCAAGGAACATAAGGATGAATATGACGCCAAGATAGTACTTGCGGTAGTTAACGGAAAGCTTAAGGAACTTCATAAAAAGATAAATGAAGACTGCAATATTTCCTTCAAGACGGTAATGGACAGGACCGGGTATAAAACATACAGAAGGACAGCAACCTTTATAATGATCAAGGCTATAAGAGATGTTGCGGGTGAAGAGAAGCTTGATAAGATTAAGGTTGAATTTGCCATAGGCAAGGGCATATATAATACCATCTTAGGTGATGTGGAGGTAAATGAGGATTTTCTTGTTAAAGTCAGAGCCAGGATGGATGAGCTTATCAAGCAGGATATGCCTATAATCAAAGAATCCTATGATCTTGATGAAGCGGTAGCTTTATTTGGAAAAGAGGGGATGAAGGATAAGGAACGGCTGTTTAAATATCGCCGGGCCTCAAAGGTAAATGTGTATTCACTGGATGGCTTTTATGATTATTATTACGGATTTATGTGTCCCAGTACCGGATATATAGATAAATATGAATTGTACCTTTATGATGAAGGTATTATATTGCAGCTGCCTGCAAGGAAAAGCCCTGATATAGTGGAGGCTCCTAAGACTCAGGATAAATTGTTTAATACCATGAAGGAATCCACACAGTGGGGAATATCTCTTGATATGGAGACGGTAGGAGCTCTTAATGATAAGATATGCTCCGGTAAGGTGGAAGACCTTGTTCTGGTAAGTGAGGCTCTTCAGGAAGCTAAAATAGCTGAGATTGCTTCGGATATAGCTTCCAGAAAGGGTGTTAAGTTTATTATGATAGCGGGGCCGTCATCATCGGGGAAGACCAGCTTCTCTCATCGTTTAAGTATTCAGTTAAGGGCAAAGGGAATGGTTCCCCATCCTATAGCTCTTGATAATTATTTCAAGGACAGAAAAGATACGCCTAAGGATGAGAACGGAAAATATGATTTTGAATGCCTGGGAGCTATGGATATAGAAGGCTTTAATAAAGATATGACAAGGCTTCTTGCAGGAGAGACGGTGGAGATACCATCGTTTAATTTTAAGGTGGGCGCCCGTGAATATAAGGGTGACTATATGCATCTTAACGAGGAAGATGTTCTTGTTTTGGAAGGGATTCACGGACTTAATGAAAAAATGTCCTATGCGCTTCCTGCGGAGAGTAAATATAAAATCTATATAAGTGCGCTGACATCACTTAATGTGGATGAACATAATCGGATATCCACAACGGATACAAGACTTATAAGACGTATGGTCAGGGATAACAGAACAAGGGGCACAAGTGCATCGGGAACTCTTTCTATGTGGCAGTCCGTAAGAAGGGGAGAAGAGGAAAATATTTTTCCGTTCCAGGAATCTGCTGATGCTATGTTTAATTCCGCACTTATTTATGAGCTTGCGGTTCTTAAGCAGTTTGCCGAGCCGTTATTGTTTGCCATAGAAAAGGATGATCCCGAGTATCTTGAAGCAAAGAGATTGCTTAAATTCCTGGATTATTTTGTGAGCTTTACCTGTGAGGATGTTCCTAAGAATTCTCTTATGAGGGAATTTATAGGCGGTTCCGTATTTAATGTGTGATCCTGTAGTTATAGTTAACAGGTAATGGTATATAAAACTGAATATGAGTGGGATGAACAATCGCCGGAGCCCATAAGGTTTCGGAGGAAAGTCCGGGCTTCACAGGGCAGGATGCCGGATAACGTCCGGTGGAGGTGACTCCAAGGAAAGTGCAACAGAAATGATACCGCCTGCATGCAGGTAAGGGTGAAATGGCGGTGTAAGAGACCACCGCCGGTGCGGTAACGTGCCGGGCATATGTAAACCCCATCCGAAGCAAGACCAAGCAGAAGGCTGTACGGTTGCCCGCCGTGTCTTCAGGTAGGTCGCTTGAGGTGACCGGTAACGGTCATCCTAGATAGATGATTGTTCACGACAGAACCCGGCTTACAGTCCCACTCATAATGTTTTATTTTCTCATATGTCCGGAATACATTTCTTCGCAGTATTTGCATCTGTATATTTCTTTTTCCGGATCGGTTAGTACAAAAATATGTGTAAGTTCCTGCTCAATGGAAGTGATACAGCGGGGATTTTTGCATTTTATGATATTCTTTATTTCTTTCGGAAGGACCAGTTCCTTCTTTTCCACTATTTCCCCGTCTTTTATTACATTTACGGTTATATTATGATCGATAAATCCCAAAATATTAAGATCCAGCATATCAATATCGCATTCGACCTTAATTATATCCTTTTTTTTCATTTTATTGCTTCTTGCATTTTTTATTATGGCGACTGTACAGTCGAGACGGTCAAGCTTCAGATCATGATAGATCGACATAGCTTTTCCGGCACAAATATGATCAAGAACAAAGCCTTCTTCTATTTTTCCGACATTTAACATGATAATCTCCTTTATATTGTGCTTAAACTAATTCCAACAGCGTAAGTATCAGAGCCATTCTTATATACATTCCGTACTGAACCTGTTTAAAATATACAGCTCTTGGATCTTCGTCAACTTCCACGGAAATCTCGTTTACACGGGGAAGGGGATGGAGAACCATCATATCCTTCTTGGCCAGTTCCATTTTATCCTTGGTAAGAATATAGAAATCCTTAAGTCTTACGTAATCTTCTTCATTGAAGAAACGTTCTCTTTGAACTCTGGTCATATATAAAATATCAAGTTCCGGCATTACATCTTCTAATTTTATAACTTCTTTATATGGAATATTGTTTTTATCAAGAATATCTGATCTTATGTAATCGGGAATTTTTAATTCCTCAGGAGATATGAATACGAAATTTATTCCGTTGTAGCGTTTAAGAGCATTTATAAGTGAATGAACGGTACGACCGAACTTAAGATCTCCGCATAGGCCGATGGTCATATTATTAAGTTGACCTTTCAAAGAACGTATAGTCATCAGATCGGTAAGGGTCTGGGTGGGATGTTGATGTCCTCCGTCTCCTGCATTGATCACCGGTATGGTTGATTTGGAGGCGGCAACCATTGGGGCGCCTTCCTTGGGATGTCTCATTGCGCATATATCTGCGTAACAGGATATGATACGTATTGTGTCTGAAACGCTTTCCCCTTTGGCGGCACTGGATGAATCGGCAGAAGCAAATCCAAGTACCTGACCTCCTAAATGAAGCATTGCCGATTCAAAGCTAAGTCGTGTTCTTGTGCTTGGTTCATAGAAGCAGGTGGCAAGTATTTTACCGTCACACATATGTGCGTACTTCTCTTGGTTTTTCTCGATATCCTCTGCAATATCCATAAGCTTATCAAGCTCTTGTACAGAGAAATCAAGAGGACTCATTAAATGTCTCATTTTTCTTCCTCCCAATTAAATATCATTTATAGTAATTTATCATATCATAGATATAAACGCTATATTTTATTTAAGATAATTTAAAAAAATTTTATAAAGGCGGAGTGTTAATTTTATGGATTACAAATTAATAAAATATTTGGAAAAATTAAATGCACTATGTGACATTTTGGGTGCTATGTGATATAATTTGGGTTATATAAGATTA
>JAILKH010000073.1 GCA_024693925.1 Lachnospiraceae bacterium
GTGAAACGAAGAATACCGCATACGAAGATGTTGACGGGATCCTTGCAAAGAATCCGTTCCGCTACCGCGGGTACTACTACGATAGCGAGACAGGTTGGTATTACCTTCAGAGCAGATACTATGATCCGGAGTTAAAGAGGTTCATAAACGCGGATTCGACCGACCTTATAACCTGTGACTACATGAGCATGATGCAGTATAATCTGTTTGCATATTGTAATGATAATCCGATCAATAAAATGGATAATTCGGGAAGAATCCCACTTGCAAATATTCCATTTTTGGGAGTTTATATCGAGACTAAATATACAGAATATACTGGAGTTACTAAAGAGAAACATCTTGGCCGAAATAAGTATAATAATTGGGGAAATAACATAAATGATATATATACTTACGACAGTAATACTGGAGAAAGGATAATTAAAGATGGATGGACGGAAGCTAAATTTACAGAAAATCTGTTTCATATTCATTGTTCTGAGGAACAGCAAATCGGTATAATTCCAGAATATTTGTTTAACAAAAAATATCTTCACGAAAATGCGGATGGAACATCGTATGAGGTGGTAGTTTGCCAGCTACCCTCTTGGCTGGTTGCTTTTGATAACGCTCATGATGGAGACTATATTGTAGTTGATAAAGTTAATGGTGGTACTTTCAATTTTGCAAGCCATTTATCAGATCCGCAAGGACATACGATTTATGATGTATTACCATATTTTATCTGGGGTAATTGATTATAGTGCGAGGATTATAAAAATGAGAAATAGATATGTACTTTTGATTTGTTTAATATGCGCTCTTGTTTTGGTTCTCTTTATCGGTTGTAGTGTAAAAAAGATTAACCATCAGCAAAAAATAGAAGAAATTGATGATCAGGTTAATGTGCTTTTTGAGCAAACAGAAGATTTATATACAATTAAAAATCTTTCGGACGCATTGCTTTCAAGTGATGCTTTTCAGATTATATCGTTATCAGAAGTGTACATCATCAGGGACGAAAATAATGAAGAAATTACGGAGCAGTTTTCTGATAACGAAGATAGCATTAAGCTAAAGTCTCTTTTGGAAAAATATAGTGTCATTCAAAATGTTTATAAAAAAAATGACAACCTGATTTTAGTATGCGGCTATTTGAGTGATGATGGTACTGGATCTTATCAAAGAAAGATTGTTATGACAAAAGAATTATTTAATGAGTCAACTATTGAGAATTATTACGCTTCGGTAGTACCGAGAAATTATGAGAAAACAATTAGTTCAGATGGTATTGTCATGTGGAAGTATGATAATGGGGCCAATAAGGAAACTATAAGAGCAAAAAAAATATATGATGATGTATGGTCGTTTGAAATGGTACGAGAAGCTGGAATATTGTCAATCATTTCTGTGTAAGTAAATATAAAAATACTGATGCGTTATTTTAATGAATTAGTCAAGATTTTCAACATATTTACCCAAAAGATATTATTATTCGTGTTTTGTGGATACGTTTGGAAATAATACGAGTGAAATAATTATTTTAATTTAGACCTAAGTGAGTAACATATATCGGTAAAATATAAATGCCGGTGTATGTTACTTTTTGTTTGGATAATAATCAAATTCATTTCAGACCACATATTTGGCGAATAATTACCAAAAATGAATAAATGATAAGTAATACATTTTGTTGCGTTTCAGATTCTGTTATTATACTCTTAATAGGAATGATCGCATGAAAGAGGCGGGAAAGACATGGAACACGATCCTTTTTTGATAAAGGACAGGGCAACCGGAAAGGATTATTACGGCGGAGACCAGGGCTGGTATGAGTCAAACACCAGGGCTTTTGCGGGCTGCGGGGCGGTAGCCTGCGCAAATATGCTGCGCTCTCTGGCCGTTAAATATCCGGATAAATTTAATGATGAGAGGGTGTCGGACGACCTTCATGCCCTTTCTTCAAGGGAATACTACAAGGATGAATTCATTAAGTTCATGGGCAGTGTCTATAAGTCGATGCTCATGTTCGAAATGCCCGTTATCCGCAGGATATATGACCTGTGCAAGCGCGGCAACAAGCTGTTTAAAAGGTATTTTATTCCGAGCTTTGGCATTAACATTGGCGGGTTTATAAGGGGGAGCTTAAGGTTTTGCAGAAAAAGAGGCCTTATGCTCCACATGCATTCGCTGCCGACGGCGTTCTGTCCTTATAACAAGGGACTTGAGTTCATAAAGGAGGGCCTTGATAAATGCGGTGCGGTAGTGATCCTTACCTCGCATAACAAGCATCCGCTCAAGCTGTATTCGGGTGGGACCGGCAGGCTTGAAAACGGATATGACAGCAAAAACGGGGTCAGTTCGCACTTTATGACCATCACGGGGATTGAGGATGATGAGCATGGCAAGCCGCTTATAAAGCTTACCACCTGGGGAAGGGTGGCGAGTGTCCCGTATGAGAAGCTTAACCGTTCATGGCAGCTTAGCAGGGCGTTTGCCAGCTGTCTGTTCTACTTAACGCCCGCGGAATCGGAAGCCGTTGCAAGGGCTGATATCAGGAATTCGTTCATGGTAACGTTAAAGGGAACGTTGATGGGATTATTCGGCAGGTTTGTAAGGATAGGCAAATGACAGATCGAGCTTGTAAAATGGGTACGGCATTTTTTATAGCGTTGGCTTTATCCTGCGTGGTGCTGCTTACAGGATGCGGTGGTGCAGGAAAAAAGCCGGCGGAGGTTACTTCGGGAGCGGATGCCGTGGAAGCCGGGGCGGGTGATGCTTCCGGGGCGGTGATAACCGTGACGAACGAAGTGGGCGGCGGTGATACAGGCGATGAAGAGGTTGATGCTGCCGGTAAAAACACGGGTGATTCGGAGGACATAGCTGATACAAAGCCGGAGGATGAAGCTGGCATGGCCGGAGATGATACATATTCCGCTGAGGATGAATTTTATATAACAGAGATAACCGACGACATTTTTGACAGGATTTACGGGCTGTCATTTAAGGAGGACTGCACGCTTCCGAGGGAGGACCTTCGTTACCTGCACGTCCTTCATAAGGATATAAACGGAGATGTTCATGAGGGCGAGATCATCGTGAATGTGCATATCGCGGAGGATGTCCTTGAAATATTTAAGCAGCTGTATGAGAATGACTATCCGATCGAGAAGATAAGGCTGGTCGATGAATACGGGGCCGATGACGATAAGTCGATGGAGGATAACAATTCTTCGGGCTTTAACTACAGGACGGTGCCGGGTTCGACGACGATGTCAAAGCACAGCTTAGGGCTTGCGATAGATATAAACACGCGCTATAACCCGTATGTAAGATATAAGAACGGACAGAGCATCATTACTCCGGAAAACGGCATTGAGTATGCCGACAGGGATGCGGAGTTTGATTATAAGATAGAAAAGGGTGACCTGTGCTACAACCTGTTTATCGAGCATGGCTTTGAATGGGGCGGGGAGTGGAAGAACAGCAAGGATTACCAGCATTTTGACGTTCCGGATAAGAAGGTCAGGGAATACTATCCTTAAGAAAAATATAGGTATTGATTGCATCTGAACTTTGGATTATCCTAGGTATTGACTTTAGATTATCCTAAAATATGGCGGTAAGGAAGGAAGGTACTTACGTGAGATCATTTAAAAGGTTAATAAGTTTTTCGCTGGCAGCAGTGATGGCGCTTTCGTTATGCGCCTGCAATGTGAACATCAATGACGCAAGGAACAGCGGAAACGCACAGGATAATGCGGACAACGCAGTTACGGATGATGCGGACGCTGCGGTTACGGGGGAAGCGACGGGTGAAGTTGCGGAGGTTCCCGAAGAGATCGAGAAAAACGGGGATGTCATCATCCTGTTTACGAGCGATATCCACTGCGGTGTCGATCAGGGCTTCGGACTTGCAGGAGTTGAGCAGGTAAGGGAAACCTATGAGTCGCAGGGATATACCGTGCTGCTTGTCGATGACGGTGATGCGGTACAGGGCGAGTCGATAGGAACGGTCAGCAAGGGAGAATCGATCATACAGCTTATGAACGATATGAAGTATGACGTTGCCATTCCCGGTAACCACGAATTCGATTACGGGATGGAGCGCTTCCTTGAGCTTACCGAAATGGCTGACTTTCCCTATATAAGCTGTAATTTCCGGCATGAGGGAGAGACTGTGTTTGACCCGTATATA
>JAILKH010000116.1 GCA_024693925.1 Lachnospiraceae bacterium
CGGATATTCCTCTGTCTGCTCATCATACTCTTCAATAAATTCTGCCGGTTCGCTGAATTCTTCGGGATACTCTTCTATAGGTTCACTGAATTCTTCGGGATACTCTTCCATCGGTTCGCTGAATTCTTCGGGATACTCTTCTATAGGTTCACTGAATTCTTCGGGATACTCTTCCATAGGTTCGCTGAATTCTTCGGGATAATCTTCCATCGGCTCACTGAATTCTTCGGGATATTCTTCCGTCGGTTCACTGTATTCTTCGGGATACTCTTCTATAGGTTCACTGTATTCTTCGGGATACTCTTCTATAGGTTCACTGTATTCTTCGGGATATTCTTCCGTCGGCTCACTGAATTCTTCGGGATATTCTTCCGTCGGCTCACTGTATTCTTCGGGATATTCTTCAGTCGGCTTTTGTAGCTCCGTATTAGTATTATCCAAAGCTGCTTCTTTTGCGGCAATATTATTTTTTACGGACATAACCGGTTTATTATTTACATATATAAGAGCTTTTGCATGTGCCAAAAACGCATCGGTTATAGTATTCGAAATGCCTTCCTCTTCATCTTTTAACAAAACGGAAATATCTGAATGATGATTCAAATACATATAATATAAGCCTATATTTCCTATTATGATCAAAACCTCGAACAAAAAATAGGTACTGTTTTCTTTGGTGGATCTGAAAAAAAGCATAATAAAACTTCCAAGAAGAAGCAGCATACAGGAAAAGACTTCATTATGTCTGTTTCTGAACATATAATATGAACAGGCAATGGCCATAACCAGAATAAACATATAACTCATTTGAGTACTTAAACCAAACCAGGCATTATTTGATACAGTATACGCCTCGCCTTCTTCATTTTCCAAAAAACGATAATTATCATTGACATTTGAATTCTTATTATCAAGATTATAATGAAACTTTTCGAAAACCTCCGAAAGAGAATATTTTTCGTCCGAATCAACAATCTTCGAAACCGAAAACCTTGATAATTCACCACCCACAACTTCTCCAAATCCTTTACCCATTGAGGACGCTTTAAAAACATTAAAAATAAGCACAAAAAACAACATAACTCCACCAATGACCAATAATGCGGAAACCGGAAAATGATTTTTAACCCGGCGCTTATATCCGAAAAAGATCAAAAAAGAAAGGATCACAAATATCGATAAAGGTTCACAAAACAAAAGCAAACCCAGCAAAAAACCAAATACCGTATCCATAAAGATCATTAACTTCTTTTCACGTTTATTTCCATCGGTAACTGTTAAAAGCATATTAAGAGTCATTAAAAGGATAAGGCAGAAAAAGAATTCACTGCTATAAGAATATACAGCAAAAGACTGGGAAGGAATAAAAAGTGTACAAAGAGCTGCTATTATCCCACAGGCTCTTCCCGCAACTTTCCTGACAATTCTGTCAACCGTGAAGGAATTCAGCAAAATTACCAAAGCATTTAATCCAACAAATGCTGAAGTTCCCGTTTTTGTAAAAGAAAAGAAAACCGCAAGCAATCTAGCATAAATATACTGGGAGGGATATATTATCAAGTGATCAAACATATCCATACCCAGGGATTTAAAGGTCCCGTCCTTTATAAGAGAAGCCGCACGATATATAATGGTTTCTTCTGCCGGTACAGAACTCTTGTAACTGAGTCTGAACACCAAAAAAAGATATCCGCCGAACAAAAGTATCAAAATTTCCACTACATCCCACATAAAATTATCTTTTACATCATCGGAAATTTCTATCAACTTTGTTATGAGACTAAGTAAAACAAACACAAGAATAAGGATTCCTCCAAATATGATAACATAGAAAAATCCTCCGCTTTGCATTATGATCTGGTTGTACACCGATATAAAAAATATATATCCAAGTACAACCAGTGCAGCAATACTTAATATTCTGTTTATTATTCCCTTGTTTAAATCCATAAGACCAAATCTACGCAGTTATATCTTTCCGCTTATATAAGCTGTAATGTTATACTCTGTTCAATGCCTGTTCAAGATCGGCAATTATATCTTCACTGCTTTCAATTCCAACTGAAAATCTGATAAGATCAGGCTGTACACCGGCTTCAAGCAGCTGCTCATCCGACATCTGACGATGTGTATGTGATGCGGGATGAAGCACACAAGACCTTGCATCCGCTACATGCGTTACGATACTTATAAGCTTCAGACTGTCCATAAAACGAATACTTGCATCTCTTCCGCCTTTAATTCCAAAACACATTACACCGCAGGTTCCGTTAGGCATATATTTCTGTGCAAGCGAATAATATTTATCACTTTCCATCCCCGGATATGAAACCCAGGCAACCTTTTCATGCCCTTCAAGATATTTTGCGGCCTTAAGTGCATTTTCACAGTGTCTTGGCATCCTTAAATGCAACGTTTCAAGACCCACATTTAACAAAAAAGCATTATTGGGTGACGGTATGGAGCCCAAATCTCTCATAAGCTGAACCGTGGCCTTGGTAATATATGCAGCTTTACCGAATTTATCCGTATAAGTTAACCCATGGTAAGTTTCATCCGGAGTTGTTAATCCGGGGAATTTATCAGCATATTTATTCCAGTCAAAGTTACCGCTGTCAACTATACAGCCGCCTACACACATTGCGTGACCATCCATATATTTAGTGGTAGAATGCGTAACAATATCCGCTCCCCATTCAAAGGGTCTGCAATTAATAGGGGTTGCAAAAGTATTATCTACAATTAGCGGAACTCCATGTGAATGAGCAGCCTTGGCAAATTTTTCAAAATCCAATATTACCACTGCCGGATTTGCAATAGATTCCGCAAGAACACACTTTGTGTTTTCTTTAAACAGACTGTTGATCTCTTCAATATCCGCATCGGGATCCACTACCGAACATTCAATCCCCATTTTTTTCATTGTATACATCAAAAGGTTAAAAGTCCCACCATAAACCTTCGATGACATTATAACATGGTCACCTGTCTGTGTAATATTAAATACCGCATAGAAATTTGCCGCCTGCCCCGATGAAGTAAGCATAGCAGCAACTCCACCCTCAAGCTTGCAGATTTTATCAGCCACATAATCATTGGTTGGATTCTGAAGTCTTGTATAAAAATATCCGCTTTCTTCAAGATCAAAAAGCTTACCCATAGCCTCCGAAGTATCATATTTAAAGGTTGTACTTTGATATATCGGTAAAACTCTGGGTTCTCCCGTGGTGGGCTGCCATCCTGCCTGAACACATAATGTTTCAATATTAAAATCACTCATAATTTAATCTTCCTTTATATTAGTTATATGGTAAAAAGCGGCTAAAAAAGCCATTACATGAATTCATCTTTTAAAGAATAAACCATTTCGGAATACAGAGACTCACACTCATTAAGCTTATCTTCTTCTATCAACATTATACACTTATCGATATATTTATCGTAAATACCTTTATAAATCTTCTCGGAATTCTCTGTATCATTGATTCTGTTAACAATAGTCGGTGCTATATTATAATATGTCCTGACTATTTGCTGTCCTTTTTCATTTGATAACAAATAATTATCCCTGTAATCTCTTAACAAACTAAGTTCATAACAGTCATCGGATTTTCCGAGACTCTGACAGACAGCGGTAGTGATATAACACAATTTACGCTTAAATCCACCGTCAATTTCCGCAAAAGTCCCAAGACTTATATTATATTTATCAAATACAAGATTCCATTGCTTTACGATTTCTTCTGCCAGAGCTTTTCCTCCCGCAGAACGCCTTTCCAAGAACAAAGGGAGAATATACACTGTCAAAACGGAATTATGATCAATGTTAAAATGTTCTTTATCACTCTTCTTTTGTATCTTATCTTCCTCACTCTTTACATTGCTTACGAATTCCTCCGCAACCCTCTTTATATAGCCGTCTTTATCATCACTGCTTTCATATTCCTTCTCAAGCTCTTCCAAAAAAGGCTTGTACTTTTCATAGAGATCATTGAAAGTTTTTGAGTAATTCTCTTTATTAAATTTTCCCATCAGATTCATATTGTCAAACAACATGCCTGTAAGTTTATTTGCTGATTCACTCATATTCATCCCTGCCCAAATCACTCTTCATCATAATTATGATAAACTGCCTGAACATCATCATCTTCATCTAAAAGATCAAGTGTCTTCTGAATATTTTTTTTGGCGGTTTCATCAGTAAGCGAAACCCAAGTTTGAGGTATCATTGTAACCTCTGCGGAAATCATCTTAATACCCTGCTCCTCAAGTGCCTGTCTCACCTCGCTGAAAGTATCCGGATCCGTGATCACCTCATAGCTGTCATCTTCCTCCGAAAAATCCTCTGCTCCCGCTTCAAGAGCCGACATCATAAGTTCATCAGAATCTATTTCGCATTCTTCTTTATCAATTATAATCTGACCTTTTTTATCAAACATAAAGGATACACATCCGGGAGTACCCACATTCCCGTTACCCTTTGTAAATGCACTCCTGACATTGGCAGCTGTTCTGTTTTTATTATCTGTAAGAGCATCAACTATTATAGCTATACCGTTGGGACCGTATCCTTCATATGAAACAAATTCATAATTTACACTGTTTGCATCTCCGGCTGCTTTCTTTATGCCTCTGTCTATAGTATCGTTGGGCATATTATTTGCTTTTGCCTTTGCAATAACATCTCGTAATCTTGAGTTATTGTTGGGATCGGCACCCCCTTCCTTTACCGCTACGGCAATCTCTCTGCCTATTATCGTAAATATCTTACCTTTAGCTGCATCATTTTTTTCTTTTTTATGCTTAATGTTAGCAAATTTCGAATGTCCTGACATCTTCACACCTCATATTTAAATTTTACACACATATTACATAATAACATTTTTTATTTCATACATCAACAGCAACATGTTTTATAAGCATTCCATTGAGCTTAAATATATTTTCTCGGTACTCTGTCCGAAATCTCACATACCAGTTCATAATTAAATCTTCCGGAAAGCTCCCCCAATTCCTCTGCGGTTATGGAATTACCACCCATATTGCCCATAAGTACAACCTCATCATATTCCTTAACACCTTCTATATCGGTTACATCCACCATCATCTGATCCATACATACCCTGCCTATAACAGGTGCCTTTTTCCCCCTTATAAGCACATATCCTTTATTGGAAAGAGATCTGGGATAACCATCCGCATATCCTACAGGTATAGTTGCCACTTTGGTCACCTTATCGGTTTTGTATATACCGCCGTAACTGATTTCTACTCCCGGTTCCAGAGTTTTCAAATATACTATACGACTTTTTAGCTCCATTGCAGGTTCAAGTCTTATCCCTGTTTCTTCTTTTCCGGAAGGCCATAATCCGTACATAGTGATCCCGGCTCTTACTATATCCATATTGGCTTCGGGCATTCTTATGATTGCCGCACTATTCGAACAGTGCCTGAATATGGGGTCAAGACCTTCTTCCTTACAACGGTCCGTAAAATGCTTAAATTTTTTTAATTGTAAATAAGCTTCTGTAAGATCTTCCTCATCAGCTTTGGCAAAATGAGTAAATATACCTTCTGTAATGATCATTTCATAAGAGGATATCTTTAACGCCATATCTATCCCCTTTTCATCACAGGATACTCCGATCCTTGACATTCCCGTATCAACTTTAATATGGACTTTGCATTTTTTACCCAGAGCTCTTGCGGTTTCATTAAGTGCCACCGCGGTTTCTTCTTTAAACACTGTAGGACGGATATCCAGACGTATCATTTCTTCATAATTATCCGGAAAGGTATAGCCTAGGACCAATATGGGTTTCTTTATACCTCCGTTACGAAGTTTAAATGCTTCCTCGGCTGTAGCCGTAGCATATCCGAAAACTCTCTCTATCTGTTCCAAACGTACTGCGATCTGCAAAGCACCATGCCCATATCCGTCAGCCTTTATAACAGCTATAAGCTGTGTGCCGGGAGATATTATATCCAGCATGCTTTTTATATTATTTTCTATAGCACTCAATGAAATATCAGCTACAATTCTCTTTTTACTCATCTGCTGTCTCCAAACAAGTTTTTAATTCTGTAATAAGATCCGATGCCATAAGTCCGGACTTTCCTTTTTTGGCAGCTGCAAGATCCCCGGCATGACCATGTATATAACACCCATACACAGCCGCATCAAAGGGATCCAGGCCTCTTGCCAGGAATGCTGCTATTATTCCAAACAAACAGTCCCCCATTCCCGCAGTCGCCATACCGTTATTACCCGTAAGATTGATATAACATTCACCGTGCTTGGAAGATATGACCGTTCGCGCATCCTTTGTCACACAGGTTAAATTATAGGCCTTTGCAACCATTGAAGTGGTACCTGCAAGATCATTTATCACGGTTGATTTTTCCATACCCGTAAATCTCACAAATTCTCCGATATGAGGAGTTATTATTATTTCCTTACTATGATCTTTTTTCAGTGTCATCCTGTATTTTTTCAGAATACTCAGTGCGTCGGCATCTATAACAAAAGAACCACTGGATTTAAAAAATACGAATTCAAAAAGATCTCTTGCAAGCTCATCCTTACCGATTCCCGGGCCTATTGCCGTAACATCCGCCCACTTTACCGCGTCCGCCAATTTTACGCGATCAATAGCATCATCATAGGTATCCACAATAGCCTCTGGTAATTTATCATTAAGTAATGCTTTGTTATTGATATGTGTGATTATACGCACCATACCCACACCGGCTTTAAAACAACTCTGAGCCGCCAGCAAAACACATCCGGCCATATTATCTCGTCCCGCAACAATAAGTACTTTACCGAAAGTTCCTTTATGGGAATGATCGGGTCTTTTGAGTTTTTTTACGGCAGTCAGATCTCTCTTCGTTAAGCATTTTAAGGAAGGCGTAATCCCCTGTAGGGATTCATCGGTAATGCCTATATTTACAAGCATAAGCTTCCCTGCATATTCCGCGCCGGGATAAAGCATCAAGCCTTTTTTGTAATAAGCAAAAGTAACGGTCATGTCCGCACGGATCGCCGCACCCATAACTTCACCTGTTGTTGCATTTATACCCGATGGGATATCTACGGAGATGATCTTGGTACCGTTTTCCTTAAAAGAATTTATTCCTTCTATAAATTCTGCCGTATCCCTTTCCAACATCCGGTTTAAACCGATACCAAAAATCGCATCAACGATCAATGTATATTCATCATCTTTAACCACGGATCTTACGGGAATACCATATTTTACACAACATTCATAATTTATCCTTGTTTCCTCACTCATTGAAGTTAATGAACCGGCCAGCAAAACATCCACTTTAATATTACGCTCCCGAAAAATTCTTGCCATGGCAAAGCCGTCCCCACCATTATTTCCGCTTCCGCAAACCACAAGAACCCTTCTAAGATTGTAGTTTTCTTTAATTATCGCTGCTACACATTTAAGTGCCGCCCTTTCCATCAACACTATGGAAGGAATACCAAAATTATTTATGGTATATTCATCGCAATTTTTCATTTCCTCGGCTGTTAAAATATATTCCACGTTAATCTTCCTTTTTCATATCTTTATTATCTTCCGGCTGCTCGTACTTTTTTAATGTAGGCTCATATCTCATATCAAATATTTCCATTACCTCGTGCCCGAAAATATCATGCATATATGAATACAAGTCAGCATTTTGAAATTCTTTTTCCTGCTTCCTTATGATATTTTTTTTCAGCTGGATCCTTATTTCATGTATCCAATCCGCAATTTTCTCAATCTCGTCTGTGTTTTCTTTTAACATATCATAACAAAGCGACATTGATTTGATCATTAATTCCCGGTTTACCCGGTCTATCTCCCGGGGTAATTCCAACAGCTCATCCTCATAAGCGTCCATTTTTTCATTTGATTCATTAATCAGTCTTTTGCTTTCATTGACCTTCTTTTCGGATTCGGCTCCGGATTCTTCCATATTACTTACGATATTTTTCATGAGCTCATTTTTTAACTTTTTAATACTTTTTATTTCGGTATTAAGCTTACCCTGACGCTTAAGCAGAGCAGTAAGCTCTTTTTCAAGCTCTTCTATCTCTTCGGTAGTACCGGATCTTTTAAACAGCTTATGCCATTTATTATCCAATATAAGTACCGGGATATGTTTATCTTCCAATGCAGCTTTAAATTTTTCTTCGGATATAGGCATTATATAAATCTCCCCAATATAATAAAACTATTTAAGATTATTACTGAGATTATATGAAAGTCTCATAAGACTTTCCGACAAATGAACATTCTCCACTTCAATGTGATCGGGAACATTCAGATCTACGTGTGCAAAGTTCCAAATTCCCTTTATCCCGTATTTTACAAGCTTACCTGCGATATCAACAGCTCCGTTTTTCGGAATAGTCAAAACCGCTATATCTATATCATTTTCATTCATAAAACTTTCAATATCATCCATGGGCTGGACTGTGATACCTCTTATCACCTTACCCTGTACCGAAGATGATTTATCAAATATTCCCTTTATGATAAACCCGCGTTTTTCAAAATTTACATAATTGGCAAGTGCCTGTCCCAGATTACCTGCACCGATAAGGATAAGATTATGTTTTTTATCCAACCCCAGAATACTGCCGATCTCATCATACAGATATTTAACATTGTAACCGTATCCCTGCTGACCGAAGCCCCCGAAATTATTCAGATCCTGCCTTATCTGAGATGCCGTCACCTTCATAAGCGAACTTAATTCCGAAGAGGATATTCTCTCCACTCCTTCATCATTTAATTCACCCAGATAGCGATAATATCTGGGCAATCTTCCTATTACAGCCCGTGAGATTTCCTTTGACTCCACTAATACACCTCTCTTTATATGATTATTCTCTGCCTACTGATGCTCTTAAGATCATACCGTCATTTCTTCCAGATTTTTTCTTATTTCCTTTATAAAATCAAGACTGTTTAAAACCTTAGGTTCCTTAATAGAAGTTATAAGTGCCAGATCCTTGGTCATCCTGCCGGATTCTATTGTAGAGATTGTTGCTTTCTCAAGCATATCCGCAAAATCACAAAGTTCCTTAAGCCCATCCAGCTCGCCCCTTTTTCTTAGTGCCCCTGTCCATGCAAATATTGTAGCCACCGAATTAGTAGATGTCTCTTCACCCTTTTGATATTTATAATAATGTCTTTGTACCGTTCCATGAGCTGCTTCGTATTCATAAACTCCGGAAGGAGAGACCAAAACAGAAGTCATCATTGCCAGAGACCCAAAGGCTGAGGATACCATGTCACTCATAACATCTCCGTCATAATTCTTGCAGGCCCATATCATTCCGCCTTCGGAACGCATTATTCTGGCTACTATATCGTCGATAAGAGTGTAAAAATACTCAATTCCCGCTTCTTCAAATTTTGCCTTATATTCTTTCTCAAATATTTCATTAAATACATCTTTAAAATGATGATCGTATTTTTTGGAAATTGTATCCTTGGCCCCAAACCAAAGATCCTTTTTTACATCAAGAGCATAATTAAAGCAGCATCTTGCAAAAGCCTCTATAGACTCCGTACAGTTATGAATACCCTGGATTATCCCTCCTTTATCATCAAAATCATGTATCGGCAGGGATGTCTTTGTCCCATCCTCGGCAGTAAATACCAATTCAGCCTTACCCTTACCTTTAACCTGCATTTCCGTATTAAGATAAATATCTCCGTAAGCATGTCTTGCTATGGTTATTGGTTTTTTCCAGTTCTTAACATAAGGTTCTATCCCTTTAACAATGATCGGTGCCCTAAATACCGTACCGTTTAACATGGCTCTTATGGTCCCGTTGGGACTTTTCCACATTTCTTTAAGATCATATTCCGTCATACGAGCTGCATTCGGAGTGATGGTAGCGCATTTAACCGCAACCCCGTGTTTTAAAGTGGCATTAGCCGAATCTTTGGTAACCTGATCATCGGTTTCATTTCTGTGAGTAAGCGAAAGATCATAATATTCGGTTTTAAGATCTATAAACGGTGTAAGCAGTTCATCCTTGATCATTTGCCATAATATTCTGGTCATCTCATCTCCGTCCATTTCCACCAGAGGGGTTTTCATCTCAATCCTGCTCATAATAAATCTCCTTTTATTATTAATTATTTTAAGTTTGTAAATATATCCAAGATCATTTTCTCTTTTTCTTATGTACCTTTAACTGAGGTAACGAAAGATCCGTGCAGGTCTGAGCTATAATACTTTCCAGCTCGTCATTGGTCATTACGGTAACCCTTCCGTCCTCATATTCACTGTCAACAATTTCCTTAACCCTTTTTACGATCTCCGAATTCTTATCTATATGTTCCTCCACAGGAAGCTTATAATAAGTATTCATCCAGTGTGCTATCCCTGCAAGCCCCGATGTATTTGAAACCGCACAGAGTACCGGTCTGTTAAGAAATTTCTCCGTGTCGAAAATATTATATATTTCCTCATTTTTCAATAAACCGTCTGCATGTATCCCGGCTCTGGTTACATTGAAATTTTCACCCACAAAAGGAGTACGCGGAGGTATATGATATCCGATTTCCTTTTCATAATACTCTGCAAGTTCTGTAATTATGGTAGTATCCATACCACCGAGATCACCCTTCAACTGAGCATATTCAAATACCATTGCTTCCAAAGGTGTATTACCCGTTCTTTCTCCTATACCGAACAAAGAACAGTTAACTCCCGCACAGCCGTATAACCAGGCAGTAGTGGAATTTGCAACCGCTTTATAGAAATCATTATGTCCATGCCACTCAAGAAGATGAGGATCAACACCGGCATGTTTATTAAGTCCGTAAATGATACCCTGAACAGATCTTGGGATCACCGCTCCCGGATAATTAACACCATATCCCATGGTGTCGCAGGCTCTTATCTTTATCGGGATCTTATATTCATCCATCAGACGCATAAGCTCCAGGCAGAAAGGTATAACATATCCGTAAATATCCGCCCTTGTAATATCTTCAAGATGACATCTTGGACTTATTCCTTCCTCAAGACAATCTTTAACTATATTAAGGTAATGCTCCATAGCCTGTCTTCTGTTCATTTTAAGCTTATAAAAAATATGATAATCGGAACAGCTTACAAGGATTCCCGTTTCCTTCATTCCTATGTCTTTAACAAGCTTAAAATCCTCTTTGCTCGCCCTTATCCAGCTTGTTATCTCCGGAAACTGGTATCCTCTTTCCATACACTTATATACCGCATCCCGGTCTTTCTTACTGTATAAAAAGAATTCACTGGCTCTGATCATTCCGTTGGGTCCCCCCAGCTTATGAAGATAATCATAGATGGTAACTATCTGTTCCGTAGAATACGGTGCTCTGCTTTGCTGTCCGTCCCTGAAAGTAGTATCCGTTATCCATATCTCTTTTGGCATATTATGAGGTACTATCCTGTCATTAAATGCGATCTTGGGAACTTCCTCATAAGGGAAAAGATTTCTGAATACATTAGGTGTTTTAACATCAGCAAGAATATACATATATTCTTCAAGTTCAAGAAGATTATTCTTGGTGTTCATTCTGACTACTCTGTCTTCATTTTTCATAATTAACTCCTTATTTTTGGGGTTCTCCCTGTTCTTTTGGTAACAGGCCCTTTAACCCTTTATTACAATTCAAAAAACAAATTACATTATAATATTTAATACTTATTTTTCAAGCCTGTGTTTTCTGAGATCCCACAACCAAAGTATGGCAGCCAGCGAAAACAGGATAACTGCAATATATATTTTCACACTTGTTACCCCCACATTCCTGTTGAGAGTATTAAATACCGCCACCTGACGGTTAACGGACAGTTTCTGCTCATTTTCGGTATTTAAAACCGTGGTTTTCCGATCGCTTGTGTAAACCACAAAAACCGAAAAATGAGAAGCAACAAATTTAAGCTTATCATTACCTCCATGGTTTACTACCTGTGAAGGAATGGTCTCCATTTCATTATTATCATTAAGAACGCCGATATTAATGTCGGTTGCCTGAGTAAACATACTCGGTATGGGCAATTCAACATCCACATTTTTCCCGGAAAGTCTGGATATCTTAACACCGCTTTTATTATCATAAAGAGAAATATCAAGCGGCATCATATTAATACCGGAGCTGTCTCCGTACAAAGCCGTAAAAGCATTTTCACAAACCGGTAAACTTTCCGGCGATGAACTGATGACCATATGATAATCACCTTTTTCATCGGTAATTGAAGCGTATGCTCCCTCCTTATCGGGACTTACGGAAGGATCCGTATCAACACTTATGACTTTCCATGAACCGCTTGTCTTACCCTCCTCCTTACCGGTATTATTATGTTTTATTTCTTCGGAAAGCTCTTCTAATTTTGAATTAAGAGCATCGGAAGTGTTTCCGGCAATAGATACACTTTTTACGGCCTTCGACAAATTTGCGGAACTTATCTTGTAACTGTCAAAAGCATCATCCGCAACACCTGTCATAATATATTCTTTACCACTGATAACTACATGCGGGTCAATAACAACCTTTCCTTCATTATCCGCCGAATCCGAAAATGAATTAACCAGTTTAAGCTCGCCCTTTTCGGCAGATGAATCTGAGATTATAGTATATACCTGCCCCCGGAAACCATATTCATTGGGAGAAAGAATATTTTCTTTATTAAGATCCACATCACTTCCGACAATTGCATTATCATATCCCGCAAAGGATATAGTCCTTAAATCCTCCGCCGATAATCTGGAGGCGGTATCCTTATAGGAAAGCACCGGAAGATCATTACCAAGAAAAACCACCGCCCCTTTCCTGTCATCTTCATTATCAATTACCTTAACCCTGTCAAAAGCACCCAAACCAATCTGTTTTATTCCGGACGGAATTACGATCTGATGTAAATTACAGTTCTTAAAAGCTCTGTCTTCTATCTTTGTTACCGTATCGGGAAATGATATACTGTCAAGTCCTGTGCAGCCTTCAAAAGCTTCTTCACAGATCGCCTCAAGCCCCTGGGGTAATACCACTTCTGTTATATTATCTTTTCCGGCAAAACAGCCGGCACCTATCTTCTTAACTCCGGCCGGGACAGAAACCTTGGAAGCATTCCCTTTATAACCCATAAGTATCCCGTCGCCCAAAACCACGAAATCATTACCATCCTGCTCAGACATATTATCTTTAAACCACTTGCAGCCTTCAAAAGCACCAAGTTCTATATCTGAAACCGTTGAAGGAATATTTATATCCGTAAGCTCATTACAATTATAAAAAGCAGCATACCCGATACTTTTAAGTCCCTCCGGCAAAGTTACTCTTTTTACCGAAGATCTGGCAAAAGAAAAATCTCCCAGTTGTGATACTCCCCCGGGAATATTGACTTCCTTAGCTTTACCGTTTTTATAAAAAGCACGATTTCCAATCTTAACTATTCCGGCCGGAACAGCTGCAGTTTCCTGCTCTCCCCGGTATCCCGTCAGGATATTACCTACCGCCGTGTAATCCTCTCCGCTGTTAAGATTACCGTAATAAACCGGAGCACCGTCTTCACCTTCCGCCGTATTAATATCATACCCCTTTACAACAACATCTTTGGGAACCATAAGAAAAGCCTCCCCGCCGTAAATCTTTGCCGATGCAAGTTCTCCGGGAAGAGCTTCATTTTGAGAAACCTCCGATTCCTGCTTCACATAGGGCATTTCACTCAAATATGATTTTTCATCAGCGGATCCGGATATATAGATATCGTAATCATTTCCCGATACCCCCTCAATATAATCCGTAAATTCTTCCGGTTTTACTCCGGCATCATTTATTATCTGCCTGGCATCCTCGGAATCATAATAATTTATCTTCACTTTATCCGTCAGATAAAAAGCGTTATCATCAATATATCCTACGGAATCCGGCAAAACCACATTTGTAAGATTATAGCAGTCCGCAAAGGAATATGCTCTTAAAGCCTGAACATTGTAAGGCAATACCACATTTATAAGACCGGAGCAATTTGCAAAAGCATATTCCGGTATTTCTTTAACCCCGGAAGAGATCGATATATCCGCCAGTTGTCCGGCTCCCCAAAATGAATATTCTCCGATATCCGTAACCGACGAAGGCATTTGATAGGACGAACTGGTCCTGCCGGCAAAATATTGTATAAGTTTAGACCCATCTGCGGAATAGAGCACACCATCAACGCATTTAAAAAAAGTATTGGCGGGATCCAGGGATATATCCGTCAATCTGCTGCACTTTGCAAAGACTCCCGAGCCGATACTCTCGCATTTTGCGGGAATATTAACATACATAAGATTCTCGCATCCCGAAAAAGCACTGGCTCCTATTTCTTTAACACTTGAAGGTATAACAACCTGCATAAGCCCGGTACAGTCTTCAAAGGCGGCAAAATCAATTTTTCTGACTCCTTCGGGTATTATGACTTTTTTTAAGGTTTTATTCCCCGAAAAAGCATCCTTGCCAATAGCACTGACCCCATTTATCAAGGTGAGATTTTCTTCATTTCCGCTATATTTAACAAGAACATCTCCGTCTATAAGAAAATCTCCCACCGTTGTGGATGCATAAGAAATATTAGTCGGCATTACCGTAAGTAACACAGACAATATACACAACAATATGGCCATGATCCTTCTTATTTTTCGCGCCATTATAACTCCTCTGATTTAGACCCTCTCCGGTGTTATCATCTCTTCATTGTCTTTCTTCAAAAACATAAACAAAGCCGCAGCCACAAGACCTATCACCAAAAACCATTTGGGATGGAACATATCTCCCGTCTTGGGAGTAGCATCCAAAGTACCTGTTGCCTTTAAATTAGCGGTATCAACATATATTACATATGGCGAAAAATGAGTTGCCGTAAAATTCATACAGGGCACCTGATCGATAACCGTAAATCTGGGCGTCATTTTATCAAGAACTCCATCCTTTGTACTTGCGATCTTTGCATTACCTCCGTAAATGGAAAGATCGTCAGGTATGGGAACGGTAACACTTACAGACACTCCCTCCGGTACCGGGGATATTTTATTGGTACCCGTAGAATCATACAGACTTATATCAATAGGCAGATATCTTATATTGGCAAGGGATCCGAATTCCTTTGTCAGGGCTGTAACCGCCGCTGAATCCGCTTCCTGCGTTTCCGAGATCTTCACCACATAATTATCTGTCGAGCCGTTAACATTTGCGGACATTTTACCGGTATCGCTGATTCCGTCAGTATTGGAAACCACGCTTGTTTTACCACCGCCATTTGTATTATTGCCGACAATCCCTGTCTGCGGTACTGCCGATGTGGCATTATTGGCCACCGGTGCCGATGCATATCCGCTTATGATGATAGGCACGGTGGAGGAATTAAGTGTAGAAGAATTCATACTTGAACTTGAAGCACTTGATGAGCTTGATGAGCTTGATGAACTCGAGGAACTCGAACTGCTTGAAGCCGAAGATGAACCACCGCCTCCTCCGCCACCGGAGCTGCTTGGTTTTGATGTAGTACTAGTGGATGTACTTGAATTTGACTTATATTGAGCAACACAATTGGTATCATCCGTAATATTCTCATAAGACGGACTCCAGCCTGTAAAAGTATAGCCTTCTCTTTCCGGATCCGTTTCCGGAGGAGTTGCATTATTTCCCTCCTTTACATATTCCGTTTTTAATACCGTTCCGTCATGATCTATAAAATTAACAAGATATCTGTCTGTTAAAAATACATAATTAATACCATTATCAACTGCATACTCATAAGCTTCGCTGTCTTCATAGGTTGCAATGGTAGGAGCCTTGGTTTTATCAAAAGCCGCATCATCTATTTCAACCTCCAGTGCCGGGATCACCACCCGTACCTTATCATCACATCCGTAAAATGCACCGCTTTCAATATTGGTAACATTTTCCGGTAAGATAACGTCCGTCAAAGAACTGCAATCAAGAAAACAGTTTTCCGGAATAGTAGTCAGTTCGTCACATCCGTCAAGATTCACCTGTGTAAGATGGGAACAATTCTTAAAAGCGCTGTCTGCTATCTTCGTTACGTTTGCAAGCTCCGGATCATTGGAAACATTAACAACGGTAGACGAAATATCCGAAGCATCTCCTCTTGCATGCAAAACCTCCTCAAGAGTTGTATCTGTTCCATCATAGCTGTATATGATCCCGTTATCACACCAGTAATAAGGATCGTCAGTTGTTGCATCCTCCTTATTACCCTCCGTATTGAAGGAAACATTGCTTAAACTTTCACAGCTTAAGAAAGGCAGAGTTCCCAGATCCGTTACATCCGAATTAAAGAATATATTTGTCAGATAATCATCATCGGTAAAAAGACCTTCTTCATCGGGAAGATCGGAGATATATAAAGTAATGGTATTTACTCCGTTTTCGGTTTCCCCCACAGTACCCTTTATTCCTCTTAAATATTCATAAGTGGAATCCATGGTATTAACGGTTTCATCCAATAAGGTTACCCCCTCGGGTACGGTAATATTCTGTGCTTTTGAAATTATATCCATTTCCGTACTCTGTAAATCTTCACCGTTAATATATTTTTGAACGGCATCCTTAAGATAAACACTGCCGTTAACATTTCCCTCCTCATCATAGGTTCTTCCGATAGTGGTTTCAAGGGTAGGATAAGTAATAAGAGCTGCACCTGTCTCTCCCTTTGAACTATCCTCATTATATCTTAAGGAAATATTGTCGGGATTACCGCTTGAGTAAGTAATATAACTGTTATATTTGGTGCTTACTTTATTACCCGTCTCTGCCGCATATACCTTAAAAGAAAACAGATTACATATTCCCAAAGGAAGGAAACGGCTGTCATCAATACGGGGAATAATGGAAGCAATCCTTTTACCTTTGTCATTATCAAGACCGGCAGATGCCCCGGAATCAAGATTAAGGGCAAAACAATAGGGTACATATGATCGGTCGATACTGCCCTTCATAACCAGCCATAATCCGTTAACCGCGCAAGCGGAACTTCCAAGTCTGTTAAGGCCTGCCTCCTCCAGTTCCGAATCACCGAAGGAATCCTGCCTGTTGGTTTTAAAGGCATCTGTACCGATGGATGTAACATTAACATCATAGATCACATCCGAATCATATGAATCATCCCGGAAATCCACTTCCAAAAGCTTCGGACAATTATAGAAAGCCTTTGATCCGATACCGGTTGCACCGCTTCCGCTGACCTGTTTAAACCGGACATATAAAAGTTTAAGATTATCGGCAAAAGCCTCTGAACCAATATCAATCCCAAGGGTATCTATATAAACCTTTGAAAGATTGGATAAACCTTTAAAGGCCCTGTCACCTACAGAGGTTATGGTATCGGGTATTGTAAGTTCCTCCAATGCTCCCTCATTATCATTGTCCGTATCATAAGCATCCTCTGCGATGGCAGTAATCGCTTCATCTCCTATTGTAGTGGGAATGGTAAGCAAAGACTCTGAATTGGATGTGGGTATGATCTTATTTACGGCATTATTTCCAAAGTTAAATACATATCCCCCAAGACAAAGTTCGTAAATCTTTGTTTCACCATCATAATACATATAAGTATTTGAATACTCTCCCGCACTTATATGTGCTGCGGCTTCGCTGGTGGATTCGGGATAAGGATTGGGGCCCCAGATCACAAAAGAATCCGATACTGTAGGATAAGTATATGAAGGATTCGACTTAATGGCGTAATCAAGGGTTGCCGAGGTTACAAACTGATAATCATCATAAGGTCTGGCATTTCTGCCGTAAAATCTCAAATATTCAAGATTATTGCATTTTTGAAAGGTATATTGACCGAGAGTATCCTCATCTCCTTCATTATATGCCTCATTACCGTATTCCTCAGGAAGCTCTACCCTTAAAAGATTGGTGCACCCCGCAAACATCCCCTCGTAGGCCGCATCCTCACTCCCGCCTGCGGTTATACTCTTAAGCTTTGAATACATGGCGATTTCCGTAAGAGATGTGCAGTTGGCATAAGCATAAGGGCCTATATAAACCGTGTTACTTGAACCGGTGGAAGCATATTTACCAAACATCCCGGTCTTTACGTCAAGACTGTCATTATAATTATAACAGCCGTAAAAGGCGGCCGCTCCTATTTTTAAATCTCCGCTTTGTGGGAACTGCAATGAACTGAAAGCACAATTTGCAAAAGCCCCGTCTCCTATAGTTGAAAGATAGGACCCATCTTCTATAGTAAGTGTACTTAAATTTACACAGCCCGCAAAGCATTCCCGTCCAATGCTGTTTACCTTTGAACCTATTGAAACCGTGCTGAGATTTGTACACCCTTTAAAGGCGGCATTTCCAATCCCATAAAGCTCCGTAGGAAGGGATATGGAACTCACCATTGTATTTTCAAAGGAATTATCGCAGAGATAACCTATATTGTTCTTGGAAAAGCACAGATCGTCTATATATTCTTCCGTTCCGGCAACTACACCGAAATATGAATACCAGTCATTTTCAACCGGATCCGGATTGGCATTTGCCCAGGTTCTGTGTTCCAGATTGTTGGGATCATAATTAAGCTGCTTCTTGGTTATATTTAAAACCTTATAACTGTTACCAAGATTATCCCTGTATTCCGAATATT
>JAILKH010000146.1 GCA_024693925.1 Lachnospiraceae bacterium
GGTTGAAGATGCGGCAAGTGCCGTTGAAGAGCCGGTTGATACTACTCCTACCGGTATACAGGTAAATAATACTGTTGGTGTATCTATGGCGACCGGGCTGGATGAGGATGATATATTATTCGGCAGTAAAACCATGGATGATATGCTCCCGGATATTAAAAAATATTATGAGCAGAATCAGGATATAATAGGCTGGCTGAAAGTGGATGATATGGTTATTGATTATCCGGTTATGCAGACTATGGATAATGAAGATTATTATCTGGACAGGGACTTTAATAAGAATTCGAGCAGTGCGGGAAGTCTTATTATGGATACGGATTCGGTAGTGGGTGACGGGACAAGAGCCAATGATTACAAGGACGGAACCAAACCCAGTACAAATCTGATAATACATGGACATAATATGCGGAACGGATCAATGTTTGGTGATCTGGATAAGTATCGAAAACAGGATTTTGAAAGAGCACATAATATAATCAGGTTTAATACTTTATATGAAGAAAGAGAATATGAGATAGTATCGGTTTTCCTTTCCCAGGTATATAAGGCAACACAAACTGATGTATTTAAATATTATAAATTTTTTGAAGCAGCAAACGAAGAAGAATTTAATGATTTTTATAAAAATATTAAAAAATTACAGTTATATGATACAGGCGTGACCGCAGAGTACGGAGACGAGTTTATAACATTGTCGGTATGTGCATATCACGTAACTAACGGAAGGCTTGTAGTTGTGGGAAAAAGAATTAAATAGTAATTTGTTCCGGGGAGGATTTAGCAGGTGACAGAGACTATGATATAAATAAATAGGTTGACAAATAGAGCATTGCATAATATGATTTGAAAGTCGAGGTTTTACAGCTTAGATAATAATTGAAATTTATTTGAAAATCAGATTATAAGGAGAATGATTATGTTAGAGAAATTATCGGAGATGATCAAGGAACAGTTAAATACTGATGTGGCTATTACGGAAGATACTTCATTTAAGGATGATCTTGGTGCGGATTCTTTGGATCTGTTTGAACTGATCATGGGAATGGAGGAGGAATTCGGAGTTGAGATTCCTACCGATGATCTTGAAAATATAGCTACTGTAGGTGATGTTATAAAATATCTTAAGGAGCATGGTGCGGAAGAGTAGGATCTGATGCGGTAAGTGATAGAGGAAATATAGTAAGAGGACGGGATAGAAGAAAGCGCTTTTTTGTTGTTAAAAAAGATGGATCGGAATCATTTTAATATCAGGTGAAACTATCATGAATAATATGCTCTCACCATTAGGTGGGAGCATATTAGCTAGATGGAAAATGATAATTGAAAGAGGTTGTGTAAAGCGGAATATGAAAACAAGAATAACTGAACTATTGGGAATAGAATATCCTATAATCCAGGGAGGAATGGCCTGGGTAGGAACGCATGAGCTTGCAAGTGCTGTTTCAAATGCAGGAGGATTGGGACTTATAGGAGCCGGTGGTGCACCTGCATCATGGGTAAGGGAACAGATACAGGCCTGTAAGGAAGAAACAGATAAACCTTTTGGTGTTAATCTGATGCTAATGAATGCCGAAGCGGATGAAATAGCTAAGGTTATTGCGGAAGAAAATGTTAAAGTGGTAACAACCGGAGCAGGTAACCCCGGTAAATATATAAATATGTGGAAGGAAGCGGGGACCGTCATAATTCCGGTCGTTGCTTCTGTGGCATTGGCCAGAATGATGGAAAAGAGCGGTGTTTCCGCTGTTGTGGCAGAAGGCACGGAGTCCGGAGGACATATAGGAGCTGCGACAACCATGACTCTGGTTCCGCAGGTTGTTGATGCTGTAAATATTCCGGTTATTGCGGCAGGGGGTATTGCTGACGGAAGAGGAATGGCTGCAGCTTTTATGCTTGGCGCGGAAGCAGTACAGATGGGTACGAGATTTGTAGCTTCTATTGAGTCCATTGCACATCAGAATTATAAGGACAGAATAGTTAAGGCTAAGGATATTGATTCTGAAGTTACCGGTCTTAGTTACGGTCATCCTGTGAGGGTTCTTCGTAATCAGATGACGAAGGATTATCTTAAAATGGAGAAGGACGGTGTTCCCTTTGAGGAAGTTGAAAAATTAACACTGGGATCACTTAAGAAAGCGGTTGTAGACGGAGATACAAAATATGGTTCGCTTATGGCCGGTCAGATAGCGGGGCTTGTTTCCCGTAATGATCTTACCTGTAAAGAGATAATTGAAGAGATCGTTACGGAGGCTTGTCGTCTTATGGGTGTTGATAAGTAATTAAAAGGAGTTGTATAGATGAGTAAGGTAATGTTTATGTTCCCCGGTCAGGGAGCACAATATACGGGAATGGGCAGAGAATTATATAATGCAGAGCCTAAAGCACGTGAAATATTTGATATTGCGGGCAAGGTGACGGGACTTGATATTTCCGCTCTTTGTTTTGAGGAAAATGATAAACTTAATATTACGGAGTATACACAGATCGCTATGTTAACGGAGGAAGCTGCTATATACGCTGTTATGAAGGAAAAGGGACTTGGATGTGATTATACAGCAGGTCTTTCTTTAGGTGAATACGGTGCATTGATAGCAGCGGGAGTATTAAGTTTTGAGGATGCTTTTAAGGTGGTGCGTCAAAGAGGTATATTTATGCAGGAAGCTGTTCCAAAAGGCGGAGCTATGGCAGCGGTTCTTGGGACTGAAGTAAAAACAATAGAGAAAATATGTGAAGAAACCGAAGGATATGTGGCAATTGCAAATTATAACTGCCCGGGGCAGATAGTGATCACAGGTGAGGAAGCAGCAGTTATGAAAGCATCGGAATCTCTTAAGGAAGCAGGTGCAAAAAGAGTTGTGCCTCTTAAAGTCAGCGGTCCTTTTCATAGTAAAATGCTGATTCCTGCAGGTGAAAGACTGGCTAAAGTAATAGATGAGGCAGATATAAGAGATATTAAGGTTCCTTATGTTGCCAATACAACGGCTCAGATAATCACCGATAAGACCATTGTTAAAGATTTACTGGTCCGCCAGATATCATCTTCGGTTCGTTGGCAGCAAACGATTGAATGTATGTTAAATAAGGGAGTTGACACATTTGTTGAAATAGGTCCCGGAAAAACTCTTTCCGGTTTTATGAAGAAGATAACAAAAGAGGTTTGTAAGGAAGATGTTGTAATAAATACATATCATGTAGAAACACCGGAGGAGTTGATGGCCTATGTTGAAAGATAAGATTGCACTTGTAACAGGAGCATCAAGAGGTATAGGAGCAGCTATAGCAAATAAGCTTGCGCAAAACGGAGCTTATGTTTATGTAAATTATAATGGTTCCCAAGCTCGCGCGGAGGAGGTTGTTGACAATATCCTTAAGGCGGGAGGCCAAGCTGAAGCCGTAAAATGTGATGTTTCCGATTTTGAAAGTTGTAAAGAAATGATAGATAAGATCATTGGGGATAAGGGAAGGATTGATATTTTAGTTAATAATGCAGGGATTACTAAAGACGATCTTCTTATGAAAATGAGTGAGGATAGTTTTGATGCCGTAATTAATACTAATCTTAAGGGGTGTTTTAATACCATAAGGCATGCATCAAGATATCTGCTTAAGCAAAGAAGCGGAAAGATAATAAATATGTCCTCGGTTTCGGGTGTTATGGGAAATGCCGGACAGGCTAATTATTCTGCGGCAAAGGCCGGTGTTATAGGCTTGACAAAAAGTGTGGCAAAAGAGCTGGCAAGCAGAGGGATAAATTGTAATGCAATAGCTCCCGGTTTTATTGAAACCGAAATGACAGAGGCGATGAGTGATAAGGCAAAAGAAGCAACGATTTCCGTGATACCTTTAAAACGTACCGGAAAAACGGAGGATATTGCCAATGCAGTATTATTTTTGGCATCGGATATGTCTGATTATATAACCGGGCAGATAATTAACGTAGACGGAGGATTATATATATGAGAAGACGAGTAGTAGTTACCGGAATGGGGGCTATCACACCCATTGGATTAAATGTTGAAGAATTCTGGAAGGGTATTAAAGATTGTAAATTAGGCTTCGGTCCCATAACAAAGTTTGAATCAACGGAATATAAATGTCATATAGCAGCTGAAGTTAAGGGGTTCGATCCCAAGGAATATATGGATTTTAAATCGGCGAAGCGTATGGAAGCATTCTCTCAATATGCAGTTGTTGCAACCAAGGAAGCTATGGAGGATGCCGGAATAGATATGGATAAAGAAGATCCGTATCGTGTCGGATGTGCTATAGGATCGGGGATAGGTAGTTTGCAGGCCGGTCAGAGGGAATATACCAAGCTTATGGAAAAAGGTCCGAATAAAGTAAATCCCTTGTTTATCCCTATGCTTATAAGCAATATGGCGGCAGGAAATGTTTCGATAGCTTTCGGACTTAAAGGTAAAAGTATAGATGTGGTTACTGCGTGCACTACAGGTACAAATAATATAGGTGAGGCCTTCAGAACCATACAGTACGGAGATGCCGATATTATGGTTGCCGGCGGCTGTGAGTCTTCGATATGTGAAACGGGAGTTGCGGGTTTTACCGCATTGACTGCTCTTTCTACAGAGGAGGATCCGACTAAATGCTCATTACCTTTTGATAAAAACAGAAGTGGTTTTGTTATGGGCGAAGGTGCCGGGATCGTAATTCTTGAAGAGCTTGAGCATGCAAAAAAACGCGGCGCAAAGATATATGCAGAGCTTCTTGGGTATGGTTGTTCTTCGGATGCATTTCATATTACCTCCCCTGCCGAAGATGGTTCGGGTGCGGCCAAAGCTATGCTTAATGCTGTAAAGGATGGAGATATCCGGCCGGAGGATATTACATATATTAATGCACACGGAACCGGCACTCATCATAATGATCTGTTTGAAACCAGGGCTATAAAGCTTGCCTTTGGAGATCATGCAGGGAATATTAAGATCAATTCTACCAAATCCATGATAGGTCATTTGCTGGGAGCTGCCGGTGCAGTGGAATTTATAACCTGTGTTAAGGAATTGGAAGAAGGATATATCCATGCCACCGCGGGATATAGTGAGCAGGATGAAGAAATGGATCTGGATTATTGTAAAGAAGCATCTGAAGGTGTTGATCTAAAATATGCACTTTCAAATTCTCTGGGATTTGGCGGGCATAATTCCACGCTCCTGGTGGGAAAGTATGAAGAATGATATTTGATAAAAACCGCATAAATTGGGTTATAAAAATATAAGGAGTAAATATGAGTGATCTTTTGACAGCTAAGGAAATAATGGAAATAATACCTCATCGACAGCCCTTCATGCTTATAGATGCAATAGAAGAAATGGAAGTGGGTCACAATGTCAGGGCAAGAAAGTGTGTCAGTTATAATGAACCGTACTTTAACGGACATTTTCCGTCGGAGCCGGTAATGCCGGGAGCATTGATCGTTGAAGCCATGGCCCAGGCCGGTGCTGTAGCAGTATTGTCAATGCCTGAAATGAAGGGGCGTACAGCATATTTTGCGGGGATAGATAAGGCCAGGTTTAAGAGAAAGGTGGTTCCTGGAGATGTTTTGATCATTGAAATGGAAATTGTGAAGCTTAAAGGTCCCATCGGTATTGGACAGGGCAGGGCAACTGTTAACGGAGAGCTTTGCTGCAGTGCGGAAATTATGTTTGCCATAGGTAAGGGTTAAGGTATTGAAATCACCTATGAAAGCAAAAATTAATTATCATTTAGGAACAACAAACAGCTACGGTATATGAAATTAATTTGAAAAGAAAGCAGGAGAAAAGTATGTGGCAGGGATTTAAGAATGCCAAGAATTATCTGACATTAAAAAAAGCAGTACCGGAGGAAGATACAGTTACCTGTAAGCAATGTGGTGCTATTCTTCCCAAACAGGAAACTAAAGAGAATAAATATATTTGCGGAAAATGCGGATATTATTTTAGGGTAAGAACGCATAACAGAATAAGAATGGTTGCTGATGCGGATTCTTTTGAGGAATGGTTTACCGATATTGAAGAATCAAACCCCCTTGATTTTCCGGGTTATGAAGATAAACTTAAGGAAGTCCGGGAGAAGACGGGACAGAAAGAGGGAGTAACTATAGGAAGGGCCACTATTAATGGTATACCTGTAGTACTTGGTGTGTGTGATTCACGGTTTCTTATGGGCTCGATGGGGCAGGTGTATGGTGAAAAGATAACTTCATCGGTTGAGAGAGCAACCAGGGAAAGATTACCGGTTGTATTGTTCTGCTGTTCCGGCGGAGCGAGAATGCAGGAGGGAATTATGTCTCTAATGCAGATGGAAAAGACCTCAGCGGCGCTTAAGAAGCATTCGGATGCCGGTCTGCTTTATATTCCGGTGCTTACGGACCCTACAACCGGAGGGGTAACGGCAAGTTTTGCCATGCTTGGGGATATAATCCTTGCCGAACCCGGTGCACTGATCGGGTTTGCGGGTCCCAGAGTAATTGAAAAAACAATAGGTGAAAAATTACCCGTCGGATTTCAAAGTGCTGAATTTCAGCTGGAGCATGGATTTGTAGATGCGATAGTTGAACGAAAATATCTGAAAAAAACTTTACATAAGATTATTAAGTTATATACACAGGTAAATGGATATGCGGTATTTTCTGAAAGTGATGTCGATAATGCCGAACCCGAAGAAGTTGCAAGAGAGCAGGAGATGAAATCGGTTCCTTTGTCTGCCTGGGAGAAGGTTAAAGCTGCAAGATCTGTGGACAGGCCATCCGCAACTGATTATATGAATATCATATTTGATGATTTCTTTGAGTTCCATGGAGATCGTCTGTTTGGTGATGATCATGCGGTTATAGGCGGTATTGCGTATCTTGATGCACAGCCCGTTACAGTTATAGGGATACAAAAGGGTAAGGATTTTGATGAGTGCGCATACAGGAATTACGGAATGTGTTCTCCGGAAGGATATCGTAAGGCATTAAGACTTATGAAACTTGCGGAGAAATTCAAGATGCCAATAATTACTTTTGTTAATACTTCCGGTGCTTATCCCGGGAAAGAGGCGGAAGAGAACGGCCAGGGCGAGGCTATAGCAAGGAATCTTTATGAAATGTCTGCACTTACGACACCGGTTATATGTATTATGATAGGTGAAGGAGGAAGCGGAGGCGCTCTTGGACTTGCAGTTGGTAATGAAGTATGGATGATGGAAAATGCGACTTATTCAATTCTTTCGCCTGAGGGTTTTTCTTCTATCCTCTGGAAGAGCAGTGAAAGAGTTGAAGAAGCGGCAGGGGTTATGAAGCTTACTGCAGAAGACCTTAAGGAACTTGGGATAATAGAGATGATCATTCCGGAGTATGGGGGTGCCAATGAATGGACACTTCGTTCCATTGCCCTGTATATTAAGAGGAATCTTAAGGAATATCTTAAGAAAAATGCAAATAAGAGCGGAGCAAGGTGGGCCGAGGAAAGATATGAAAGATTCCGCAGGTTTTGATCGGTTCATTTAAGATTTATGGCGGATAAAATGATCGGGAATTATATTTTATGAATTTAATACAACAGGAGAACAATATGTTAGCAAGGATAATGGGGACAGGAATGGCAATTCCTAAATTAAGAGTTACAAATGATGATCTGGCTAAGATCATGGATACATCTGATGAATGGATCACGGAAAGAACCGGTGTTAAAGCAAGACATCTTGCAGTTGAGGAAGGAACAACATCTTTGGCAATAGAGGCGTGTAAAAAAGCGCTTGATAATGCCGGGATGGATGCTCATGAGCTGGATCTGATAATTGCAGCAACGGTTACCCCCGATCATCTGCTTCCTTTTTTGTCCGGGGAAGTTCAGGCAGGACTGGATGCAATGCAGGCTGCGGCATTTGATATGGTGGTAGGCTGTTCGGGTTATTTATATGCGATCAGTGTGGCAAATGCGTACGTAAGATCAGGTATGTATAAGAATATTCTTGTATTTGGAGCGGAGACCTTAAGCCGTATTATGAATTGGGAGGACCGTTCTTCCTGTATATTATTCGGAGATGGTGCGGGAGCTACGGTTATTAAGGCTGATAATGAAGGTGTGATCTGTTCGGTACTCGGTACTGACGGTAAGGCAGGGCCTGCACTTGGGTGCGAGACAAGACCTTTGCAGAATCCTTATGTGCATAATGAGTGGGATTATCCTTATGTAAAAATGGCTGGTCAGGAGGTTTACAAGTTTGCGGTAAGGACGGTTCCGAGATGTATAAATGAGGTTCTTGAAAAAGCAGATATTGGGGCTGATGATATTAAGTATTATGTTATACATCAGGCAAATCTCAGAATGATAGAGGCTATAGCAAAACGTTTAAAACAACCTATGGACAAATTTCCTACGTGTATTGAAGAAACAGGCAATGTCTCTGCGGCATCGATTCCGATGGTGCTTGATAAGATAAACAGATCGGGACAGCTTAAGAGGGGTGATAAGCTTGTTTTTGCAGGATTCGGGGCCGGCCTTACCTGGGGAGCAAGTGTTCTCACATGGTAGGAAGAGTATGAAACCGGTAATTTCCAAAGGCAGCTTTTAAAGCTGCCTTTTTTATTAAAAAAATTATCAGTATATTAAGTTAATATGTTACAATATACAATAAAGCTGTTAAAGGCTTATGTAATTAATGTTTGGGTAGGATAGAATGTATAGACCAGAATAGAAAAGTTGGTAATGAGTTTCTTGCTATGGGAGAGTTTGCAAATGATAGAAAATCTTAAACCCTTATCTTTTCCCCATTTGATGAAGTGGATAATAAGTGAACAAAAGAAAACGGGCTCGATATTCGGAGTTCGTGATTTTTATCAGGCCAATTCCTTTAAGACACTTAGTCTTAACGGAGAGAAGCTGGAAACCCCTTTTGGACCGGCCTCCGGTCCTCATACTCAATATGCACAGAGTATAATTGCAGCTTATGCAGCCGGTTGCCGGTTCTTTGAACTTAGGACGGTGTGCCCAAGGAGGCTTCATCAAAATCCGGAGATAGCAGCGGTTAATGAGGGATATAATGTGGAAGGTGCCGGAAATCTTACTTTTCGGGAATCCTATATTGAATATTGTAAAGCCTGGGTTGCCCTTAAGGTCCTTTCGGTTGAATATGAAATGGGGGGAATGGATGGTTTTATATTTAATGTTTCCGCAGGATATACTTATGAGGATTTCAAATCAGAGGAGATGAAGGAATTTCTGACGAAAATAAGGGATGCGTGGAAGTCGGAAATATTTGGGGAATGTCTTGAATTTTTAAAAGAAAATATATCAATGTTTGAGAGATTTTCATTAGATGATATTGAAGATATTTCTCCGGTCATTTCAACGGGAGTGTCGGTTTGTACATCTTTGGATTGCTCGGTAAATGAGATTGAAAATATAGCCAGATATTTAATGAAAGATATGGGTTTTAATATCGGGATCAGATTAAATACCGCACTGCTTGGTTACGAATATTGCAGGAATACACTTGATTCAATGGGATACTATGACATTGAAATTAATAAGGAAGCAGTAGAAAAAAGTATACGATATTATGATATGGTTCCTCTTATTAATAAGCTTCTCGGCTTGGCAAAGAAGGAGGGAAGGTTATTTGGGGTCAAACTTACCGGTGCTTTTCCGGTAATAGGTGAGGGTGATCGAAGTAAAGAGCTTAAGCTTTCCGGTAAGGCATTGTTTCCGTTGTCGGTTGCTTTGGCAGCAAAAATCAGCGAGGATTTTGACGGAAGGCTAAGGATAGGCTTTTCGGGGGGAGCGGATGCAAATAATGTGGAGGAGATTTTTGAAGCCGGTGTTTGGCCGATAACCATGAATACTACAATTTTAAAGCCGGGGGGTTTTAACCGTTTTAAACAGTACTCGTATACTTTTAATGAGTGGACATATACTGATTTTTACGGAACCAGGACCGGACTTTTAAAGCGTATGTCGGAAAGGGTAAAAATAAATAATTATTATACTAAACCTGTTAAGGCAGACAGATTCATAAGAAGAGACGGGCGAATTCCTCTTACGGATTGCTTTATTGCACCATGTGTGGAAGGGTGTCCTCTTTTGCAGGATATAAATGGTTATCTTAATCTTGTTGATGAAGAAAAATATGATAAAGCGCTGGAGATTATTCTCAAGACCAATCCGTTACCGTTTACAACAGGATCGATCTGTACTCATGAGTGTATGAGTAACTGTATAAGGATATTTTATGAGAAACCGGTAAAGATACGGGAAGCAAAGTTGATAGCCGCTCAAAATGGTTATGATTATGTTTTGGAGAACCTTCGTCCTTCCGTTCCGGCAGGGAGAAGGCTTAAGATTGCGGTTGTGGGCGGAGGACCGGCCGGTATGTCTGCAGCTTTTATTCTTGCAAGAGAAGGGCATAAGGTGACTGTTTTTTGTAAGGAAGATAAGCTTGGAGGAACTGTGCGCCATCTGATCCCGGATTTCAGGATCCCGCAAGAGAGAATGGATAAGGATGCGGGTTTTTTAAAAAAGCTTAATGTAAATATTGTCAGGAACCGTATTGTTGATAGAATTAATGAATTGGAAGGTTATGATAAAATAATAATTGCCATAGGAGCTTCCGTAGTTAAATCGACAGAGCTTCCCGGGATAACTTCTGTTACGGCAATTGATTTTTTGAGAGATTTTAAACAAAACAGAGGTAAAATGGCATTAAAGGGCAATGTAGTGGTTATTGGCGGAACCAATATTGCGGTTGATGCTGCAAGAGCTGTTAAGAGGATAAAGACGGTTGATAATGTTTATCTGGTCTATAGAAGAAAGCGGCGTTATATGCTTGCAAATGATGAGGAACTTCAAATTGCTCTCAATGAAGGTATAGAGCTTATGGAACAGATGAATCCTTATGAATACAGAGAGAGTTATCTTAAGTGTCATATTACCGAGCCGGGAGAACGGGGGAGCGACGGACGAAGATGTTTTAAGGATACTTATGAAGTTATGTCGATCCCGGCAGATCAAGTGATTGCTGCTACTGAGGTCGCAGTAGATACAGATTATTATATTCGTAATGGGATAGCTGTTGATGAAGAGGGGTATCCGATACTTAACAGGGAAACCAATGAGAGCAGTATCCGGAATGTTTTTATAGCGGGAGATGCAGTAAAGGGGATGAAGTCCGTTGTTGATGCCATAGCGGATGCTTCAAAGGTATGTAAGGCTATTCTTAATGAATTTAAAGATATGGTAGTTCGCGAACAGCCGGAGGATCAACCCGGATTGGGATACGGGGTAGCCGGTTATTACGGTTATAAATCTGTTAAGAAGGATAGGAGAAGAGAAGTACGTAATACAGATAACCGGTTAAGTGGTCTTTATTCCAGAAAGGGAATACTAAGAGAGCCTCATTATCGTAATGATGGGGGAAGATGTCTTGATTGTAAAAAGCTGTGTGAAAATTGTGTGGATGTCTGTCCTAACCGGGCAAATGTGGAAATAAAGGTTCCCAATAATCCGATTCCCCAAGTTATCCATTTAGACCGGTTATGTAACGAATGTGGAAATTGTGATACCTTTTGTCCTTATGAAGGTGCACCCTATAAAGAAAAATTCACTTTATATGATACGCTTGAAGATTTTTATGCAGGGACTAATGAAGGTATAGTATTTACCCATGACGGATCGGCTTTTACTATAAGATTAAGGAGAAAGAAAAAGCCTGAGGAGGATATGGAAGCTAAATCCAAAGTGGTTAATGAAGATCTATCGGTGTTTAGTGTAAGTCGTATAGAGGCGGCGGAATTTAATGGTATAAATACTGATCTGTGTAATCTTATATCGACTATTTATCAGTATTACAGATATCTGATAATGTAGAAGTGTTATATATTGACCGGAGAATTGAAAATTATAATTGATCAATAGCTAAAGGTAAAGCCCGCGATAAAATAATTACCGTTTACAAACCAGGTAGCACCTACCTGTTTGTATTCCGGATTCATCATTATGTTGCGGGCTTCTCTTATTTCAAGTAGTCCGTTAACAAGTATTTGCGGAGTGATACTGCTGTATGGATATGTGGGAACTTTGGTGGTATATGTACCGGTTGCGGGATCTTTGCTCGGAGCGGTTGCATTGGCGGTTCTTTCGGGTATACAGAAGTATTCATCTTTCACATATCCCTGGGGACTTATGGTTGTAAAGTATCTGTCATCCGGGCGTCGTTTGTATACGGGATAAATTGCATATTCCCTGGCGCGTACATCGGCAGCTACACACAGACTCTGATTTTTGGTGAGAAGACCTACATCAAAATTTTTCCTATTAACATTTATTGCTTCTATAAGTGCATCACACATAAGAGTGTCGCTGTAGCCCATCACAGGTTCTACAGCATCTTCCACGTCAAAAAACTGAGGTGCGGATTCATCGACGGGTGCCAATGTGGGAGTGGGTGCAGTTGTTGGGATTGAAGCAGCAATATCATTCAGAGTACTGTTTTGCTCTATATTAAGGGTAGGTACTGACGGGGTTTGTATGAAATTGATGTTACGTTCAGTCCGGCTGTTTCCACTGACAGTTATTACTTCGGGAGTATTGCTGTCAGAAGCGGTCTCATCGGTTTCTTCTGTTGCCTCGGCATTATTGTTCCCGTTGCAGCCATTTAAACTAAAAGCAATGATTAATAATAAAATTGTTATTATTTTTATATTTCTAAATTTCATTTTAACTCCCGGGTTAAATGTTTTTAATGTTTTTTATTATAAAAAAATTCGACCATATGAAAAATGGGATTTTCAAATCTTTTCTTAACTCGTTTAAGTTCTTTTCTGATTGAGATACTTTGAGGACAGTGACTTTCACAACGACCGCATTCACGGCATAAGGAGGCATTGCTTTTTTGTGTTTTCATCGCCGTACACATTAAATATTCTTTGATCCCTACATAATAATTGTCGGTATAGGAGGTGTTTAGGCAATGAAAAGACCCGGGTATATCGACACCGAAAGGGCAGGGCATACAATATGCGCATCCTGTGCATGGAATTTTTATTTTTTTGTTTATGGCAGCTTTGGCTTTATCCAATACAGCTTGGTCATCAGGGGTGAAAGTATTAATACTTACCTCGTTGGCTATACGAATGTTTTCGTCCAGCATTTCCATGGAATTCATTCCGGATAAAATTACAGATACAGCCTCCTGATCCCACAGCCACCTTAATGCCCATTCTGCGGGAGAGTAATTTCTGTTTGAGGAATTAAAGGCATCGACGGCACCCTTAGGTAAATTTTTTACCAGACGTCCTCCTTTCAGCGGTTCCATGATTATAACGGGAATTCCTTTGGCGAAGGCTTCTTCAACACCCTTTCTACCGGCCTGTGAAGTTTCATCAATATAATTATATTGTACCTGACAGAAATCCCAGTCATAGGCATTTAGAAGTTCAAGAAAAAGATTGGTATTTCCATGAAAAGAAAAGCCGATTTTCCTTATTTTACCGGATTTTTTCAATCCCTTAAGCCAGGTAAGGGCTCCTCTGTTTATCAACTCGTTCCAGGTTTTTAAATCCGGAAGCATATGCATCAGATAGTAGTCCACATGGTCGGTCCTTAGGCGTCTTAACTGCTCATCGAAATGTTTCTGCATTTCGGTTACGTCATTCATCATATGATGAGGCAGTTTGGTTGCGATATTTATCTTATCACGAAATCCGCATTCTTCCATTACACGACCGAATACATCTTCTATCCCGGGATAAGTATACGCCATGTCAAAGTAATTTATTCCATTATCTATTGCGTGGAGAAGTTCTTTTTTGATCTCTTCCACATCGAAAAAACTTCCTTTTCTGGGGAAACGCATACAGCCAAAGCCTAATATGGATAAATTATCATCTGTTCTGTAATTCATATTTTATGTCCCGCTACCGATATCTTACTCCGGATGGATTAAGGTGTCGGCTGTCCTTTCCAGTATTCGTTCCAGGCGGCTATATCACCCTGTTCCTGGGCATAGGCTCCAACTTGCGCGATGACACCGTTGTAGGCCGCCTGATTTACAAGCTGTGAGTGTGAATAGGTATGATTCTTCCATGCGGCAGCATATTTGGATTTATCGGTATAGGTTGCCCATCCGGTGGGTTCATTCATGATAGCGGGATCGGAAGGCATCAGAGTGGAAACGTAAAGTACAGGATTTCCGGATGCTTTTGCCTTGGCCATTATATTTGTCATCTGACTTGTAACCCAGGTTTTGTTGGCAGCTGCAGCGGCAAAATCGTTCATAGCTTTATTAATGGATTTTTGTGATGCGCCGGAGTTCATAAGTCTTATTAAAGTATTATATTTGTTGGTATAATCCGCATCATAATAATCGGCATTATAGAAGTTTCTTATTATCCTTGCTACGGCAGCTTCGTCATAAGTCGCGGCTTTTACGGGCCGCCCGGGAATGAAACTAAGCAAAAACATCAAAGCTAGTGCAAGGATCATTTCTTTTCTTTGTTTTTTCATATACAGCATATCCCCCTGAATTTATATAGTTATATGGTGTTTTCTTCATACTTTTAATTAATTTATCGGTCTTTTGAAAAAAAAATTTAGAAATCTTTTATATTCTACCATAAAAATCCGTTTTACAAACGTATCTTTTACATAAAGTGATAAATAATACTTACCCGGGTGAAAGATCAGTAACTGTTAATTTTAATTATTTGGATATAAGGAGAGGGAAAGATATGAAAAAGAGAATGTTATTAAGCTGTATTTTGGTTGTTAGTATAATGTCAACTATGGTTATTGGTTGTAAACAGAGTAATAAGGAGACTGCTAATGTATATGGTAATTTAAATAACGAAGCAGCAGTAATGGAAAGTACTGTGTCGGAACCCTGTGAAGAAGCTGATGTGTATGAATATGAAGAAGTTTATGAGGAAGAGGTTTATGAGGAGGAGGTTTATGAGGAAGAAGTTTCCGATGAATATAAATCCTGTGATATGGCGGGGAACTATGATCTTATGGGAACATATGATATGAAGGAATCTTATGATTTGCCGGAATCTTCCGAAGCCTGTTCCGCAGAATACGGATGTGAAGCTGAGAATAAATACAAAGATGAGTATGTTGGTGAGGATGAAGAAAAAGAATTAATTTATCGGGATGATTCCTCTGAAATGAAATATGAAGGAAACAGGAGAGCTGCCAATGATAAGCTGAAAAGTGGGAGTTATCTGGGACAGATTTATAATTATGACGATATTGAAAGTGATCTTGGTAATGAAGAATATTTACGTGTGGAAGAAAAGGGATATCAATCGGTGCTCAGAAATCCATTGTCTACATTTGCGGCTGATGTGGATACGGCAAGTTACAGCAATTTAAGACGAATGTTGTCCGAAGGACATTCCATATACGGATTACCTGAGGGAAGTGTCAGGATAGAGGAATTGATAAATTATTTTGACTATGATTACAGGGGTCCTAAGGGAAGTGAACCTTTCGGAGTCAATGCAGAACTTTCGGATTGCCCATGGAATAAAGAAGCTAAGCTTTTAAGTGTAGGGTTAAAAACCGAAGATATTGATTATAAGGCCGCGCCTTCTTCAAATCTTGTATTTTTAATAGACGTATCAGGATCCATGGATGACTATAATAAGTTACCATTACTTCAGGATGCCTTTGCAATGCTTACGGAGGAACTTTCGGATAAGGACAGGGTAAGTATAGTGACTTATTCATCGGGAGTTGAAACCGTTATAGCCGGAGTTTCGGGAAATAATAAAACAAAGATATTAAAGGCAATAAGGGGACTTAATGCCTCCGGTGGAACTAATGGTGGTAAAGGGATTCAGGTTGCGTACGATCTGGCGGAAGAATTCTTTATCAATGGAGGGAACAACCGTGTTATACTGGCTACCGACGGGGATCTGAATCTCGGACTGACTTCGGTGGAGGAATTGGAGGAGCTTATAACTCTAAAAAAAGAAAGCGGGGTTTATCTTTCCGTGCTTGGGTTTGGGACGGGCAATCTTAAAGACAATAAACTGGAAACCCTTGCGGATAAAGGAAATGGGAATTATTCATATATTGACTGTGAAAAAGAGGCTCAAAAGGTACTGGTGGAAGAGCTTGGGGCAAATCTTCTTACCGTATGCAAGGATGTTAAGCTCAGGGTAGAGTTTAATCCCGCTTATGTTGAAGGCTACCGTCTTTTGGGATATGCAAACAGAACAATGAAAAATAAGGATTTTAATGATGATACTAAAGATGGCGGGGAGATAGGAGCAGGTCATAAGGTAACGGTATTATACGAACTGATCTTAAAAAATTCCTGTAAAAAAGGTAATGGTAATGAGCTTTTAACACTTAGTATAAGATATAAAAAGCCGTCGGAAGACAGGAGTCAACTGCTGGCGTATCCGATTGATTATGATATATATACGCAAAATCCTTCAGAGGATTTTATTTTCAAACAGGCGGTAGCGGAATTTGGTTTAATAGCTTCAGGAAGTGAATATATGGGTACTTCGGATATTGAGGATGTATTGGAGCTGCTTTCCCGGATAAGGATAAGGGATGAGTATAAGTCCGAATTTAAGGATATGGTAGAAACTGCGGCAAGGTATTAAAGAATAAAAGTATATAAATATGTTGGTATTGTTTGCAAGATATCTCCCGGAGGTAGTATACTGTTTTGGTGACTGATGAGAAATTGTAATATTACAGACGGCACGGGGATAGTATTTGGGAATATTTCTTTGTGTTGTTTATCGGGGAGAGACCATGACAGAAAAACAGTTTAATGATGCCATGGAACGTATGAGCAGGAAGGACAAGCAGGCACTTAGAGAAGTATATGAAGCCTATGTGGCATTTATATACAGGGTGGTGTTTGATATGGTTGATAATCGTGAAAAAGCTGAGGATATTACTTCTGATTTCTTCATACGTTTGTGGGAAAAAGCGGGACAGTACAAAAAAGGGAATTCGCATCTTGGGTATCTTGCAACAATAGCGAGGAATATGGCGATAGATCATATGAGAAAATATGGTCGTGAAGTATTACAGATCGATGGGGAGGAGGATGAAAACGGCCGACAGGACAATAAAGTTATTTCTTCTTCCGAACCTACACCGGAGGAGAGTGTCATAACAGATATGAGTATTGAAGATGTATTAAATATTCTTAAACCGGTTTACCGGCAGATAGTTACCATGAAGGTTCTGTCGGATATGACATTTAAAGAAATCGCTAAAGTACTGGATATGCCGATAGGTACGGTTACCTGGAATTACAGAGAGGCAATAAAGCAGTTAAGGAGGTTTGGGTATGAGTAAGAGTTTTGAAGAAGAATACAAAAAATATGCAAATACCCATGTTCCCGATCTTTTTGACAGGATTGAGGCAGGTATAGACCGGCTGGAGGCTCAGGAATCAGTACAAACTTTTGAAACCGAAAAAATCAGTAAGGGTCCCTCCAAAAAGAGGATATTTGATTTTTCCGGAAAGTATATGGGTATAATAGCGGCGGCAGCATGCGGGGTTTTGGCTGTTTCCGTGTATGGGTTAACAAAAAATGCACAGAAAATGGGCAGCGAAAGCGCTTCAAATGCTTCTGAGAGTATGTATGAAGCGGAAACAGAGGTAGCAGCGGAAGCTTCCGAGGATATGTATGAGCCGGCGCAGAAGGCAGCGGAAGCTTCCGAAGATATGTATGAGCCTGTGCAGGAGGCAGCAGAAGCTACCGAAGCTATGTATGGTGCAGCAGCAGAAGCTACCGAAGATGTGTATGATGCTGCAACTGAAGCTGCCGAAGGTATGTATGAGCCTGCGCAGGAGGCAGCAGATACTTCCGAAGGTATGTATGATGCAGCAAAGGAGGTACCGGAGGAGGCGGCAGATGCTTCCAAAGAGATGTATGAAGTGTCCGGGGAGGCAGCATCGAATAGTTTTACAAATACGTATAAGCAGGAAGCGGTATCGGAAGATGAAGAAAATGCAGCAGGGGAATTGACTGTAATATGCAGGATAATATCGCTTGAGGAAAAGAATAGTAAATGCACTCTTGAGGTTGAAGATATTATGGAAGAAGGAGCTGGTACAGAGTCTGTTATAACAGTGCGGATCCCTAAGGACAAGGCAGAGAAGATAAGGCAGTTTTATGTGCAGAAAAAGGATGGAGCTTTGTATGAGGTTATTCTTGATAAAACAGGGGGTAAGGAAAATTATACACTTGTAGATATTAATCCGAGATAAGTCTGTAAAATTTGTTCTGATATAAATATTTATTGAGATTGACCGATAAATAAATTATACTGTTTGTAAGAGATCTTTAAGAAAAAATACACTTTCTGTGAGGTTGGAATGAATAAAAAGGTCATTGGTTTTATATTGACAATATCAATGCTGGCATCGGGTATAAGGTTTAGTTTACATGCGGATGAACTTGATATAATGCTTATTGATGAACCTGATATTACCGTGGATAATGAGATATTGTCACCCGAGCCGGCAGATACTTTGGCAGCGGAGCCTCAGAGGGTCCTTGATGGTGACGGTACGGGTGCGGAAATCCTGGGATCAGGCTCCGCCGGGGATATTGTACTTAATACCTCTGAAGAGATGGATGAGATATTGCAGATTGAAGATCTTGCGAATGTTGTAGCTGATGAGCCTGATAATGTTGTTGATACGGAAGAAGATGATTATTTTGAGACTGATACAGAATATATATATGATGATAAGCCCTTTGATGCATCTTATATAACCGGCGAGGGAGTCGAACGGATCAGGAAAGTGATAGTTGCCTACGCCGAGTCGTTGGGAGGTGTATTCAGGAGCCCATACTATAAAGGAGGTCAGGCGGTAAGTATTCAGTGTTGTGCATATGTAAATCAGGTATGGAAGCATGTGTTCGGCAAGGATATTTATGATACCGGAGTGATGACTACTGGTTCTCATGAAGGTGAAACAATATATAATTTTTTGGAACGAACAGGTGCAAGAGCCGGTGACATTCTGTATGTAAGATATTGGAAGGTTAAGAAGAATGACTGGTCATCGCATTTTATGATCCTTCTTGATTATGATAAAACCGGTGTTTATGTTACTGATGGTTACGAGACTGATGATGGTAAGTTTGTGGTATGGAGAATTGATAAGAAGGCAGTTTATGATCGTTCAAATTTCTTTAAGAAAACCGGGAGTGATACAGATAAACCAAACAGCAGGCATTGGACCGGGAAAAACGGAAGTTTTTTCAAGCTTTACCGTATGAGGCAGGAAGAATGGTGCATGGTCGCCAATTCCGAATATGATGAGTATGCCCCGGATCCTATGGTAAAATCATTATTTACAAAAATTAATCCATCTGAAGGCACATATACCGTAAATGCCATTATTTACTCCGGTAACGGTCTTGACCGGGTTCAGTTCCCGGTATGGACGGTAGCCAAGGGGCAGGATGACCTTATGGCAGATTATGAAACTGATGAAGCAGCTTCGGGTAAGATCGAAGAGTTGGGGGACAATAATTATAAAGTCACTTATACGGTGAATATTGCGGATCATAATAATGAATGCGGGTACTATATGAGTGAGATGTATATGTATGATAATATGGGGGTTCTAATGACTCATCCTTGTGATGTGGTAAATATGGATGGATCGGCCGGCAGTGTATGTATTGATTTTATGCCCTGGGGGCTTGAGTAAATACAGACTGCCGGGAAAGGTAATATTTCTGCAAGATAAACGGTGAAAGGTATGGAAAAAGATATTGATGACGGGCTTCTTGGATTTGCAGAGGCTCTGTGCAGATTCGGTGGTAAGGATAAAGGGTTTTATGAGGAATTTATCAGGCGGTTAAAGGATTCAAAAGCGCTTTATAAGGAGTTTGAATATTATTATAAGCATCAGGATTTTCTGTGTGAAATGAATATTGGAGGGATTACGGTCACCGATATTCTGGTTTGGCAGGTTGATAAGTTCAAAGCAGGGATAGATGAGGGCAGGTTTGAGCTTAAATATAATGGGGATGCAATGCTTTTGGAGGCGTTTAATACCATGTATGAGGTTGAAAAAAAACCGGACAGGTTTCTTGAAAATTTCAGGACAGTGACGGGCAGTGATTACGAAGGGAAATTTAAAGACTATTGATAAGGTATATTTAGTGTCCAAAGTTCTTGCGTGCTACAATATTTTGTGCTAATATGTGTTGATGTAAACGGGGTGTGAGCATGTTAGCAGCATTATTTATTTTATGGACAATTTTTAATGGGAGATTAACGTTTGAGACTACTGTTATAGGATTGGCAGTATCAGCGGTAATCTTTCTTTTTATGTGTAAATTTATGGATTATAGTGTTAAAAAGGAAAAAATATTATATATTCTTGTTCCATGGATGATAAAATATTTTTTTATATTATTGACTGAAATAGTCAAGGCAAATTTTGCCACATCGCGTCTGATCCTTGATCCAAAGATTGAAGTTGAACCCAGAATAGTTACCTTTAAGACCGATCTTCATTACGGATTTCTTAAGACGGTTCTGGCTAATTCCATTACATTGACGCCGGGAACAATAACGATAAATGTAGAGGATAATGAATATACGATACATTGTCTTGACATGGAACTGGCAACGGATATAGGTGACTCCGTATTTGTAAAAGAACTTATGAAGGCGCAGGAAAGGATGGACAGGGTAAGATGAGCGGTATTGAATCACTTAAAGAGAGTTTTCTTACGATCATAATGTTTATATATGCGGTACTGCTGGTTATGGCTCTGATCCGTGCCGTTCTGGGTCCCAGGATAGCTGACAGATTAATGGCTATAAATATGATCGGAACATTGGGGATCATTCTGATGGCAACGGTAGCGGTTAAGTTAAATGAAGATTATTTGCTGGATATAAGTATTATATATGCTATGATAAGCTTTATTTCGGTGGTCATTCTGACAAAAGTATATATGGGAGTTCATAAAGAGAATGAACTGAAAAAACATAAATATGAAACGGAAAAAAAATGAGAAAGAAAAAGAGCTTTAAGTTTTTTGTGTGTAACGGGAGAACTGTATATGGAATGGATTAAGTTTATCATGGCTGTAATATGCATGGTATTTGCGGCGGTGATGGAGATTATAGCGATATATGGGGTTTATAAATTTAAATTTGTGATGAATCGTATGCATGCGGCCGCCATCGGTGATACTTTGGCATTGTTTTTGGGAGCTTTGGGACTAATGCTTTTAAGGAGCAGTAAATGGTTTTCCTATAAAATTATCATAGTTGTGATCTTTTTATGGATGACGTCATCTATATCCAGCCATGTTATTATGAGAATGGAATATAATATTGATACAAAGAAGGTAGAAGAGGAGACCGGTGGAAAATGACAGTATTTATTTATATGCTGCTTGGATTTTTGATAGTCTGTGCGGTGGCAACCTGCTTACATAAAACACTGTTGACATCTATTATAATCTTTATGGCCTATAGTACGGTTATGAGTATAATATGGGCCATTCTTGAGGCCCCGGATCTTGCTATTACCGAAGCCGCAGTCGGAGCGGGGGTGACATCAATATTGTTTTTTATAACTCTTAAGAAAATCAGGGCAGTAGAAGTTACGGAGCAGGAAGATGAGCAAAAAAAGAAGTGATTATAAAACGACTTTTTACAGCAGAATAGAGAATTATGTTAATGGCAAAGATGAATTTCTGTTTCATAAAGAGGTTAAGGATGATACGGTGCATGAACTTGAGTCCCTGGAAGCGGAGTTGACGGAGGCTGCCGATCTGTTGGAAAAGAGGGAAGAACAGCAAAGAATTCAGGATAATTCCGAACCGCATGATTTTTTGAAACGTTTTCACAGGCTTTACGGAATCATTGCCACTCTTGTTTGCGCCACCCTGATGGTTTTGTTATTAATAACGGTATCATGGCTGCCCCGTTTTGGGGAGGCGGCAAATCCGGCAAATAATGTCGTAACAAAACGATATATCGAAAAGGGAGAGGAAGAAACGGGAGCGGTAAATATAGTTACCGGACTTATTTTAAATTATCGTGGATTTGATACAATGGGGGAGACTCATGTATTGTTTGTTGCGGCCAGTTGTGTGATGATCCTTCTGTTGATCGCGGAGGGTGAAGAAAAGAAATCGAGTTATGCCTTTGACCGTTATCTCGAACCCAAAAATGATATTATTATCCAAAAAACCGCAAATTTTCTCGTGCCCGCGGTGTTCATCTTCGGAATTTATGTTATTTTGAACGGACATCTTTCCCCCGGAGGAGGATTTTCCGGAGGTTCAATAATCGGTGCGGGACTTATTATGTATGTATCGGCTTTTGGATTTAAGAAAACGGAAAGATTCTTTAATGAGCGTATATATAAGATAGCTAAGGTCAGTGCACTTTGTTTTTATATTTGCTGTTTAAGTTATTATTTCTATATGGGTGCCCATGGGTATGATAATCATATACCTCTCGGGACTCCGGGAAATATTATCAGCAGTGGTCTTATATTATTTATAAATATATTTGTCGGCACGGAGGTCGCCTGTACCATGTATGCATTTTATGCATTGTTTAGGAAGGGGGGATTATAATGATAGGCCCCAATCTTTTTTACAATACTTTTTCCGTGGCGTCGGTCATACTTTTTTCTGTTGGATTTACCACGCTTATGCTGCATCGTAATATGATCAAGAAGATAATAGGATTTAATATAATGGACACGGCGGTTTATTTGTTTCTGGCGAGTAAGGGATATATAACCGGAAGAAAAGCTCCCATTATAGTAGATGGCGTAAAAAACGTTGATGCATATATTAATCCCATTCCTGCGGGACTGGTACTTACGGGTATTGTTGTTTCGGTGTCGGTAACGGCTTTAATGCTTTCAATAACCATAAGATTGTATGAACGATATCATACACTTGACATTGATGATATATCTCTTAAAGCAAGACGGGATGAGCGTGGAAACAACAAATACAGAAAGATAAATTCAAACAAGGCTTCCGGGACTTCCGGTTTTAATGAAATGCTGAAAAAAGGTACACCGATGAAAGAGGATAAGGGGGAGCATAAATGAGCATTATTGAAAATTTCGTCCCCTTTTCCGTAATTATATGTCTTGCAGGCGGTGTTATCTGTTCGGCGGTAAAAGGAGAAACTGCCAGGAGGTTATCCGTAACGATCATCTCATTGGTTGTGATCATGAATGCATTTGTACTTGGATATACCCTAAAGCTTGGCCATGAATTTGTATATGTTATGGGGAAATTTCCCGCCCCTTGGGGGAATGAATTAAGAGCAGGCTGTCTTGAGGGACTTATTGCAATGTTTTTCTCGATCATTATGCTCCTTTCCGTGATAGGAGGAATAAGGGGGCAGAATGACGATATTGCAAAGGACAGACTGAATCTGTATTTTGTAATGATAAATCTGATGCTGAGTTCACTTATGGCTTTGGTATATACCAATGACCTGTTTACTGCTTACGTATTTGTGGAAATCAATACTATGGCGGCCTGCGCCCTTATTATGATAAGAAACAACGGACATACACTGGTTGCAGCAACCAAGTATATGATAATGAGTACACTTGGTTCCGGTCTTTTGCTTATAGGGATCAGTATGCTTTATTCCATAACCGGTCAGCTGCTTATGCCTGATATAAAAAAAGCGGTGGAGGCACTTTCGGCCGGTGAAAACTATGCTATTCCTCTTACGGTTGTTATAGGTCTTCTCGGTGTTTCCCTTGCCATAAAAAGTGCACTTTTTCCTTTTCACAGCTGGCTTCCGGAGGCCTATGGTTTTTCCACGGCTTCTTCTGCGGCGATTTTATCTTCATTGGTCAGCAAAGGATATATTTTTTTGCTGATCAAGATATTTTATCGTGTTATAGGACTGAATGTAATGGTGGGGCATAAGATAACAAACATTCTGTTTGTATTTGGTATTATTGCGATGATAGTCGGTTCCGTTACAGCCATAAGGCAGACGGATGTCAGACATCTTATTGCTTATTCTTCCATTGCACAGATAGGATATATTTATATGGGAATGGGTTTGGGAAGTACGGCCGGAATGGTAGCGGCAATATTTCATATAATGTCTCATTCGGCTACAAAATCAATGCTCTTTATTGCACAAAGAGGTCTTGTTGAAGTGTCTAACGGAAGTAAGGATTTTAGTGATCTGAAAGGCTCGGGGTACAGAAACAGGCTTGCGGGAATAGCATTTACCGTGGGTGCTTTTTCTATGGTCGGTATTCCGCTTCTGGCCGGTTTTACTTCTAAAGTATATTTTGCAGAGGCGGCTATAACTGCGGTTAATACAAAAATGTGGATTGCAATGATAACTCTTGCAATAAGCACAATATTAAATGCAATTTATTTTATACGTGCCTCAATATCGGTATATACTCCGAGAAATATGAATTATAGAGACGTAAATTACAGACCTTCGAATGCTTCCAATATAGCACTTGTTTGTTTTATTGTTTTGAATTTCTTTTTGGGAGTTTTGTCCTATCCGATAGCTCATACCATCGAGATCGGGCTTGAGTTTTTTAAATGACAATGAAAGGTATGGATTGGGAAATGTACCTGATTAAAGATATTCCCATAATGTTCAGGCCGGATGCTTTAGGAATGCTATTTTTTATACTGACGGCACTTATGTGGGTAATGAATCTCATTTTTTCAATTGAATATATGAATAAAGAAAAACATAAGCTGAGATATTATTGCTTCTATACTTTGTCATTATTGTCCATGACCGGTATATGTATGGCAGGAAATCTGATTACCATGTATATGTTTTATGAATTAATGGCAGTCGTAACTCTTCCGCTTGTTTTACATGAACAGAGCAGGGAGGCTATAGAAGCAGGGAAGAAATATATATTTTATTCTATGGGAGGAGCCTTTATGGGGCTTGCCGGTTTCTTTTTTGCTTATTATTACTGCAATACTCTTGATTTTATCCCCGGTGGCGGATTAAATGTCAGTAAACTTGCGGGGAATGAAAAAGCAATGTATGTAGTCGTGCTGCTTGTGATAATCGGTTTTGGATCAAAAGCCGGTTTGTTTCCGTTACATGGCTGGCTGCCGAGTGCCCATCCCGTTGCTCCGTCTCCGGCGTCTGCTTTTTTATCGGGAAACATTACCAAGATGGGGGTGTTTGCTATCGTAAGATACCTTTATTACATTGTGGGGGTCGACTTTTTGAGAGGAAGTTTTGTTCATTATATTTTTATAGGGCTGACTATGTTTACGATAATTATGGGTTCTATGATGGCATATAAAGAACAGAATATGAAAAAACGGCTTGCTTATTCCACGGTTTCCCAGGTCAGTTATGCATTGTTTGGCTTTGCCTTGTTTAACAGGATAGGGTTTACAGGTGGTATTTTGCATGTGATCTTTCATTCCTTTGCGAAAAATGCATTATTTGAGGTGGCCGGTGCGGTCATACATAATACGGGGCTAAAAAAATGCAGTGATTATAAAAATCTGTCAAGAAAAATGCCGGTTAGTATGTGGTGTTTTACATTGGCTTCTTTAACACTTGTAGGTATTCCGCCTACGAGCGCATTTTTAAGTAAGTGGTATCTTGCCCAGGGGGCATTGGATCTGGAAATCAGGGTGGTTTCCTGGCTGGGACCGGTTTTTCTGATAATCAGTGCTTTGTTGACGGCCGGTTATTTGCTGAGTATTTCCCTGAAGGCCTTTTTCCCGGGAGATGAATATGATTATCCGAGTGTGGAAAAAAGGAAAATAAGCATATATATGCTTTTGCCCATGCTTTTGCTTTCGGCGGGAGCTGTAGTAATGGGGATATTTGCGGAACCTATATTAAGAATTGCGAAGCTTATCGCAGGGAGTTTATTGTGAATAAATACATGATTTTGATTCCGGTTTTATTTCCTCTTTTGGCCGGTGCCGTTTTACCTTTGTTTCATTTTAAAAAGAGAAAATACAGGAATATATATACAGAGGCTGTGACTCTGTTAAATTCAATAATTGTAATAGTTCTTCTGTTAAATGCACCGGAAGGAAATATTCGGGCGCTGAATCTGGCCGGAGATTTGGAGATAACTTTTCATGTTGACGGACTGGGTTCGGTTTTTGCGGTGCTTATTGCCGTGTTATGGCCGATAGCAACATTGTATGCTTTTGAGTATATGGAGCATCTGGGTAAGGAGAATACTTTTTTTGCATTTTATACCATGACCTACGGTGTAACAATGGGAATAGCATTGGCGGCTAATCTTATGACACTTTATATGTTTTATGAGATGCTTACACTTGTTACACTTCCTCTTGTAATGGCCGGAATGAGCAGGGAAGCGATAATGGCAGGGCGAAAGTACATTTTGTATTCAATGGGTGGTGCGGCCTTTGCGTTTATAGGATTTATTTTTATATTTACCTATGGGACTACCATGAATTTTATTCCCGGAGGTGTGCTTGCCGGTGCAGCTATTGAAGGTAAAGAAAATCTTTTGAGAGTGGTTTATGTTCTTGCTGTACTGGGTTTTGGAGTTAAGGCTGCGGTCTTTCCGTTTCATGGATGGCTTCCGTCGGCATCGATAGCACCGACGCCGGTCACAGCTCTGTTGCATGCGGTGGCAGTTGTTAAAGCCGGGGCTTTTGCAATAATAAGAATAACCTATTACAGTTTCGGAACCTCTTTCCTTAAGGATACATTCGCGCAGTATATTATAATGTTTTTTTCCATGGCCACCATATTGTACGGCTCCGCAAGAGCTGTAAAGGAGCCGCATTTTAAGAGAAGACTTGCTTATTCCACGGTATCAAATCTATCTTATATCATTTTCGGGGCTGCCTTAATGACGCCGTTGGGTTTTGGGGCCGCATTGAGTCATATGATATATCATGCGGTCATTAAGATAACCCTGTTTTTTTGCGCCGGAGCGGTATTGTGCAAGACTCATAAAGAGTATGTTAAGGAACTGGATGGATTAGGGTATAAAATGAAGGTGACTTTTGCCGCGTTTACGGTTGGCTCATTTTCGCTTATCGGAATACCTCCGTTTCCGGGCTTTATAAGTAAATGGAATTTATGTACGGCTGCAGTACAGCAGGGTTCTGGTCCGGCATATGCAGGTATCGGTGTATTGCTTATATCGGCCCTGTTAACGGCGATATATATGCTTACAACTTTGTTTAGGGCATATTTTCCGACTGAAGGGTTTAATCCGGATTCCATTAAAGGTATTAAGGATCCCGGATGGCAGATGTGTGTAACCTTTGTGATCTTTATTGCGGCTATGTTTATTCTTGGTTTTACATCACCTTATCTTATGAGATATTTTGATGGTATAGCTAAAATGTTGTAAGTGATCTGTGTATAAGATTATTATGTTTATATGAGGTATCAAAATGTTAATGGCGCTGACGATCGGCCCCATGCTCGGTGGAGTAATGGCATATATTATCGGAAAAAAGAATAAAAAGGCAAGAGATTATTTTGCGTCGGCGGTTACGATCATAGAGATGGGGCTTTTGATATATTGTTCGGGTTTGTATTTAACCGGGAAGAATATGTTCTTTACTCAGAAGGATCTGTGCGGGTTGGGTATAAGCCTTAAGCTTGACGGATTCAGGATCATCCTGGGTGTGGTTGCTGCTTTTATGTGGACAATGACTACAATCTTTTCAAAGGAGTATATGGCTCATTATCCGAGGACCAACAGATATTATCTGTTTTTCCTGATCACCCTTGGAGCAACGGTGGGAGTGTTTTTGTCTGCGGATCTTTTTACAACTTTCCTGTTTTTTGAAATAATGTCATTTACATCGTATACCTGGGTTGCACATGATGAAACCAAAGAATCATTAAGAGCGGCCGAAACCTACCTTTGTGTAGCGGTTATTGGTGGAATGGTCATGCTTATGGGGTTGTTTTTATTGTATAATATGACAGGGACCCTCAGAATGGATGAGTTACATGAAGCTGTTAATTATGCTATTGTATTGTCACCGGATAATAAACTTAAAACATATGTGGCGGGTGGGTGCATATTATTTGGATTTGGGGCAAAAGCCGGTATGTTTCCGCTCCATATATGGCTTCCCAAGGCTCATCCCGTAGCACCGGCACCGGCGTCGGCGTTATTGTCCGGTATTCTTACAAAATCCGGTATTTTCGGTATTATTGTTATTTCTGCGGAAATGTTTTTATATGATTACAATTGGGGAATGTTAATCCTGATATTGGGGGTCATTACCATGTTTTTGGGAGCCCTTCTCGGAATTTTCAGTATAAATATCAAACGTACATTGGCGTGTTCCTCTATGTCACAGATCGGTTTTATACTGGTGGGAATCGGAATGCAGGGATTACTGGGGGAGGAGAATTCCCTTGCTATCCGCGGGACGGTTCTCCATATGATTAATCATTCCATGATCAAGCTGGTTCTGTTTATTTGTGCCGGTATTATTTATATGAATATTCATGAACTTGATCTTAATAAGATAAGGGGCTTTGGTAAAGGGAAAAAACTTCTTATGATCGCATTTCTCGTAGGGGGACTTTCCATAAGTGGGATCCCTATGTTTTCCGGTTATGTAAGTAAGACGCTTTTACATGAATCAATAGTTGAATTTATTAATATTGCAACGCCTGATATGTATGGTAAATTTAAATTTGTTGAAGTGATTTTTTTGGTTACAGGAGGAATGACTTTGGCATATATGACTAAACTGTTCGTTGCGGTCTTTGTCGAAGAGGGAGAAAAAGTGCCGGAAGAAAGAAGTAAAACTTCGCGTTATATGAACGGACAATCTTCCTTGGCATTATTGCTGTCAGTGCTTGTATTGTTTGGTTTGGGAACAGGTCCATACAGGATAATGGATAATCTGGCCAAAATGGCGCTTCCTTTTATGAAGGGCAAAAGCATGGGCATTTATGTGGATTATTATAGTTTTACCAATCTTAAAGGAAGCATAATATCCATAGTTCTGGGTGTAAATATTTATTATTTTATCATCAGGAAATTTTTAATGAGAACAGACGAGGATGGAAAGCGTATATATGTAAATATGTGGCCGGAATGGCTGGACATTGAAAATCTTATATATCGTCCTGTGTTACAGCATATCATCCCCTTTGTAATGGCTTTGATATTGAGGGTATTTGACCGGTTTGCGGATCATGTGATATATGTATTGAAATCCACTTTGTTTAAGGAGGTTGAGCCGAGGCGGCCGCTTTTGTACGGAAATATTTTTACTCATGTTGTAGGTGGATTTATAGACCGGATGGTTGATCTTATAAATAATATTTTCAGAAAAGATACTCCGGTTAAAGAAAATTATGAAAAGAAGCTGGCACTTAGTATCGGACATATAATCAAAACCTCAAGGCTAACGGCAAGAAGCGTTTCTTTTGGCCTTTTAATGTTTAGTATAGGCTGTATTTTTACTCTTGTGTATCTTGTAATGGTATTGTTGCTGCATATAACGTAAGAGAGGATTTATATGGATATAAATAAAGTATTAAAGGAACTGGATGAACTTCCCGGAGGTGAAAATACTTATAAAACCGGTGAATTTCTGAAGGAAAAAATAGAACTGGCTTCAGAAGAGGGAGACCATTCCTCGGAACTTACATTGATCAATGAAATGATAGGTTATTGCAGATATACCGGAAGGCATGAGGATACCGATCATTATGCAAGGTACGCTTTAAGAGTATGTAAGGAGCAGGGGCTTGAGGATACGCTTGCATATGCAACCACTCTTCTCAATATAGCTACGGCTTACAGAGCGGCAGGACGGTACGGAGAATCTCTTGATTTGTATGATAAGGTAGAAAATCTGTATAAAAAGTTTATTGATAAGAGTGATTATCTCTATGCTGCATTATATAATAATATGAGTTTATTATATCAGGCGATGGAAGATAATGAAAAGTCAGCTTATTATCTTGAAAACTCACTGGATATAATAGATGGGATCAGTGAAGAAAAGATACCGCAGGCTATAACAAGAACTAATCTGGCCCAGGCTTATATACGGCTGAAAAAATATGAGGATGCAGGTATCCGTCTAAAGGAGGCTGAAGAAATATTTCTTGAAAAGGGAGGAGATGATTTTCATTATCCGGGATGTTTAAATGCTATGGCCGGTCTTTATTATATTAATAAAGATTATGAAAACAGTATAAAGTATTATAATAAAGCATTGGAATTACTTAAGCATCAGGTAGGCGAGGATAATCCCGCATATATTTCGGTCAGGGATAATCTTAATGAGGTTAAGACGGTTCTTGAAAAAGAGGGGATTGCTTTGGAAATTCCTGAAGCGGAAGCCACACGTCTTAAAGGAATGGATATCAGCAGAAGCTTTTACGAAGAATACGGAAAGCAGATGCTTAAAGAGAAATTTCCGGATTATGAGAAGGATATAACCGTAGGTTTGGTCGGCAGGGGATCACAGTGCTATGGTTATGATGATGAATTGTCCACGGATCATGATTTCGGACCGGATTTTTGTATGTTTGTCGATGATGAAATATACTATGCTATAGGAGATAGCCTGCAGGAGGAATATGATAAACTACCCGGAGAATATATGGGATATAAAAGGGTCCGTTCCCAGCCGCCTGACGGAAAACGTATCGGGGTTATGAGAACTTTGGAGTTTTATTCGAATATTCTTGATGCGGACGAAAATTTTTTGAAAAAATGTTTTATTGCCTGCGAGGGAGAGGATGATAAATTAAAAAAAGAATATGAAGATCTTTTCTTTTCTTCAATATCGGAAGAACACCTGTCTGCTTCAATAAACGGAGAAATATTTAAAGCGGGCAGCGGTGACTTTATTAAGATAAGAAAAATGCTGTCATATTATCCGGATAATATCTGGAGGAAAAGGATAGCAACGGAGCTTCATTATTCCGCTCAGATGGGACAATATAATTATATACGAATGCTTAAGCGGGGAGATAAGGTGGCATCGGAGCTGGCTCTTGCAGGGTATATGGAGCATACCATGAAACTCGTGTATTTGATAAATCGCAAATATGCCCCATATTATAAATGGTTGCATCATGGTATGGCGGATTTGGAAAAAGCAGCAGTTATAATGGATATTTTTAATGCTGTTTATGATATGCCAAAGGGTGATGAACGGATAAGGATGACAATTGAAATTGTTGCAGCCATAATAATAGAGGAGCTGGAGAAGATAGGTATGGCAGGAAATGTTGCGCCGGAAGAAAAATATCTGGATGTTTATTCGCAGGTACTAATGGGAACTTCCGAAGACAATATTTAAATTGTAAATGTTGGTGAATGATCAAAGGAGGAGACAAATGTCTGAAATTAACTTGAATACTAATCTGAGTTCGTGTATTATAAACAACGCGCGGGCAAATGGTACAACCGTCAACGTAAGCAGCCGGGATTCGGTAAATGAAATAGTCATGCTGGAATGGCAGGCTTTTGATAAGGTGGTTAATGAAGGCGGTCGTGCGTCCTGCCAGGATGATTGGGATACATTTTCCATTATGAGAAGAAGTCAGTATGAGACCTGGACGGATGAGATGCTGGATTCTTATATAGACGATTTTTATACCGCAAATGAAAACGGGTGGAACCTGATCACCGAGAAATATGCAAGAATGGAAGAAAGTACCGCTCCGGAAAGCTATGAAAAAATTAAGGATTCATTACCTGAAGTAAGTGAGAAGAAGAAGGCAATCGTTGATCAGATAGTAAGTATTCAGGTTGATTGGATGGAGCAGTTTGCAATGCAGTATCCTAAGGCGGCGGCTAATGCAAGAAGTATACACTCATCGGAGGATACTATAGATAATACTTCGTATGAAACTTATTTAAGAGGCGAATTGATGACATATTCCGAACGAACGCTTGCCTTATACGGACAGTTTGTTGTCAGGACTGCGGGGAATGGGGAGAATCTTGCATATAAGATAATGGAGAACACCGCCAAGGCGTATGGCTATGAGGGACTTGGGGATCTTGAAAGCAAGCTTGGAAATTAGAAAGATCCTTTTATTGATTGGGAAGTGGGAGACAGATGGGCAACGAGGATACTAATACATCCGGTAGAATGGTCAAAGAGCGTACGGTTAAGAAAAAAGCCGCACGCAGTATTGTTGCACCCAGAGCAGATGAGGAAACAGCTTTTCGTGAAGCACGGCGTAAAGAAGCTTTTACGGGGATGAATAAGGACCATGTTACCGCAAATGTAAAAAAATCAAATACACTTGTTTCACCCAATAAGGCAGGGGCACAGGAAATTGAAGGCAGTAAGGCCAGAATGTTGACTGCGCCTATTCAGCTTACCTGGAATGAGGACGCTTCGACTTCTAAATCACAAAAGTCCCCTGAAAGGAAAATGGCTACAGGGTGGCCGGATAGTCCTCCAAAACCCAGAAATATTGAAAAAGAGAGAAAAGAATTAATATCCGGTAGTAGTGTAAATAATGTAAAAACAGATAGTATTCAGGAAAATAATAATCTGCAGCCTCCTTATAATGGTCCGGGGCCGGTGTTTAACGGACTAAAAGAAGACTATTCCGGAATAAATGAGAAAATGCAGGGAATGACCCAGGAACTGCAGTTAATGGATTTTACATTGGACAGGTATACTCCCGATGCTGTTAAAGCTAAGAGTTTTGCTGATAAACAAAAATCTTTGCCATTGGAGGACAGGGAGCAAACAAGAATGGTTCCATCCGGAAACAATAATGACCGGAAGGATCTGCAGGCTAAACCTGATGTAACCGATACAGCAAAAGCAGGACAAAAGCCTGTCATTAAGACGGGACCAGGACAAAATCCCGCCAATAAAACAGCAGCAGGACCAAAACCCGTTAATAAAACGGTAGCAGGGTCAAAGCCTGTTAATAAAACGGCAGCAGGGCCAAAGCCTGTCAATAAAACGGCGGCAGGGCCAAAGCCGGTCAATAAAACAGCAAGGCCGGAGCCTGTTAATAAAACTGCTGCGATCGGAACGAGGCCTGTTAACAAAACTGCAGTAAGATCAAATCAGTTTCCAAGATCCGATATGCAGCAGAACCGTATAAAAACAGGAAATTATAAGGCTGTAAACTATGACGGAATAAATTCGGGGACAGGTGTTGTTACAGAGCAAACGCGGGTATTGAATACCGTATCCAATGTCGAGGTTATGCCTGTAAACAAAGAAGAATACAAAGCCGGTAAGAATCCTGCAAGAAAAATTCTTAAAACCATAGTTACTACTACCACTACGACAACCTATGAAGCCGTCAGTGAAGATGATATGAATGATATAATCGTATCAGGTGATCCTATAACCGATTCCCCAAAGCAGATAGATGCTTCGGAGGCGGCAAGAAGAGCTGCCGCATCTATGACAGGGGAATTGTCAAAGAGTAGAACGGTATATGGTAATGAACCGGTAGGAGGGCAAAACATAAAGAGTAGTGATCCTGTAGGCAGCAGGGTTTCGAATGTAAATGAACAGGCGCGAAAACAATCCGGAAATAACAGGGCTTTGGCACAGAGACGATCTGTCAACAGTCAAAAGCCGGTAAGGAATAATCCGGGAAAGGGTTCGGGAGAACCTTCCGCATTATCCTCAAGAGAAAAAAATGTTCTGCATGGAAACGGTAAAAATGTAAAAGGGCCCATGCAGGGATCGATGATAGACAGAATGATGTCTCAACCGGCGAATAAGCCGGTTGATCCGCAGAAAATGAGTTCTATGGATAAACAGTTGGCGGATATTGAAAAAGCTCTTGGTTTAAGTGAGGAAGCTAAGAAGCCGGCAGTTGTCCCGCCGGTCGCGCCAAATGTATTGCCACCGCAGACTAAACCGGTAACGGTTAATGAACCTGATGTTAACGGCAGTATAAAGGCACCTTTGCAAAAAAATAAGGATGTGTTTGACGGGATAGACTCTTTTCAGGAATCTAAGGATTTTAGTATTACGGAAATGGAGGGGGAGAAAAAAAAGTCAAAGGAATACCTGATGCTTGCCATAGAAGCAATAATCTTTGTTATAATATTATGTGTATGTATAAGCATTTATAAAAAGATAAAGAGTGATGAATTTGTTCCCGGAACTTCGATTGAAGACAACGTGGGAGAGAGTGAATCCCAAGAGGCTTTGGATAATACGGAATATGGAGATCAGGGGACCGAAGCTTTTGAGGTAGAAGAAGCGGGGGTTGAAGATGAATTGTTGCCGGAGGATGATCAGGGAACGGATATGGTCGATGATACGGTTCAAAATGAGAGTACGGTATCGCAAACGGTTGATGTTGATAATGAAAATTTTACTTTAAAATGTACAAATGTAACGGTGGTTCTTGATTCAAACGGAAATCCTGCCGCGCTTATCTACTTTACATTTGTTAACAAGACGAGTAAACTTTTATCTATGTCGGAAGTATATCCTCCAAGTGTTACCCAGAACGGTGAAGTGTGTGAGACATCGGCATCATTAAATGAATATCCGGAAGAATACTATAATAAAGATACACAGATATCGGATGGTTCCAGTCTGAATTGTGCATATGCGGTATCCTTAAAAGATGCAGTTTCCGCAATAAGGCTTACAATATATGATAATTATGAAACCTTTGCTGAAGTGGGTTCGATCGAAATTCAGTTGCAGTAACATCATTATTAAATAATTTAGAAGAGGAGAGAGCGGTATGAGGAAGAGAAAGTTTAGAAGAAGAAAAATGCAACAGATGATGATAATTGTAGGAATAGTTTTTGTCCTTGTTATAATTATAGCAGTAGTTATTCTGTTGCTTAAGTCAATAAAGACGCTTAAATCAATAACGATTACTCCTAATTTTGCGGAGACGGAGCTTGATGTGGATCAGGATTACGTGTTTACCATAAAGGGTAATCCCGCAAAAGCCAGTCTGAAGTCTTTGGAATTTAATGTGGATGATTCGACAGCCACATTTAAGAAGGGTGACAAGGCAGATTCGCAAACGGCAGTATTGCATACAGGTGCTGAAGGTGTTGTTACACTATATGTATCTAAGGATAAGATTAAGAGTAATACTCTTACTTTCAATGTTGTTGATCAGGCAAGAAAAGCCGAGGAAGAAGCAGCTCTTGCGCAAAAAGCTGCCGAGGAAGCTCAAATGGCGGCACAGGAAGCGGCACAGGAGCTTGAAAGTGAGGAAGAGTATGTTGTAATGGTTATCGGGGATAATGTCAGAATGAGATCGGAACCCAATACCGATTGTGATGTAGTACGAACCTGTAAGAAGGGTGAAACTTATACTAAGATAGAAACTGTTGATGATTGGACAAAGATTGATTATGAAGGTAAGGAGTGTTATATAAAGTCGGAATTCCTGAAAGAGGTAACAAAAGAAGAGGCTGAACAATTTAAAGCCGAGGCAGAGTCCGCAGAAGGAGATACCGCTTCGGAGACAAAGAAGGAAGAAAAGAAACAGGAAGAAACCAAAAAAGAAGAAACAACAAATACTGCTGCAACTGAGACGGCAACGACAACCGCAACAGATCAGGCAGCAGCAGCGAATCAGGCAGCAGCAGATGCGGCGGCACAGGCAGCAGCTCAGGCAGCAGCTGAGGAAGCGGCAAAAGCAGCTGCAGCCAGTGCAGGAACGGTTACAATACAATGTTCCGACGGACCGGCGTCATTTACCAAAGCAGAATATGATTATTTTGTAGCCACCTGGAATTATACCGGTATGCCGGAAGAAATGATGAGTCATCATAGTGCAGGTGAACTTCACACACTGTATAACAATACTCATTAATATATATTATTATGTTTAAGTATTATATTTATGGTTATATATACTTAAGTTGTTATTCGCATAACCAGAATAAAGTAATCAGGAGGCTCACCGATGGGTGGAATATTTGGAGTAGTATCAAAAAAGGAATGTGTTCTTGATCTGTTTTTTGGGACTGATTATCATTCTCATTTGGGAACAAGGAGAGCCGGTATGGCAATGTTTGGAGACAGGGGATTTGATCGTGCCATACACAATATTCAGAATTCTCCTTTCAGGACCAAATTTGAGAGAGATGTTACGGAGTTTAACGGAAAGATCGGGATCGGTTGTATATCTGATTATGAGCCTCAGCCTCTGCTTATACAATCTCATCTTGGAAGTTATGCAATAACTACAGTCAGCAAGATCAATAATATAGAAGAACTGGTTAATGAGGCCTATAATGTCGGGCGAACACAGTTCCTTGAAATGAGCGGAAGCAATATTAATCCCACAGAGCTTGTGGCATCTCTTATAAACCAGAAGGATACAATAGAGGAGGGGATGGAGTATGCTCTTGAAAGAGTTGACGGATCTCTTACTCTGATGGTTATGACAGATAAGGGGATTTATGCCGGAAGAGATATTTACGGACGTACACCTCTTATGATAGGGAAAAAAGACGGTGAAGCATATTGTCTTTCTTTTGAAAGTTTTGCATATATTAATCTGGGATATAAAGATGAAAAAGAGTTGGGCCCCGGGGAAATAGTTTATGTGACGGCAGAGGGATATGAAACGTTAAGGCCTCCCAGGGACACAATGAAAATATGTACTTTTTTATGGATTTATTATGGTTATCCCACATCTACTTATGAGGGTGTAAACGTAGAGAATATGAGATATAATTGTGGTAAGGCATTGGCTGCAAGAGATCATGTACAGCCGGATATAGTGGCGGGAGTTCCCGATTCGGGAACGGCACATGCTATAGGTTATGCCAATGCATCGGGAATACCCTTTGCCAGACCTTTTATAAAGTATACTCCTACCTGGCCCCGGTCATTTATGCCTACCGATCAGAGTCAGCGTAATTTAATAGCAAGGATGAAATTAATACCCGTGGATCAATTGATAAGAGGAAAATCACTGTTATTGATAGATGATTCAATAGTCAGGGGAACTCAGCTTCGGGAGACTACAGAGTTTTTGTATAAAAGCGGTGCGGGAGAAGTTCATATAAGACCGGCTTGTCCGCCTCTTTTGCATGGCTGCAGATTTCTTAACTTTTCGCGTTCCAATTCAGAGTATGATCTAATAACAAGACGTATCATTCGTGAGAGGGAAGGTGAAAATATATCGGATGAATTGCTTAATGATTATGCGGATCCGGACAGCACAAACTATAAGGAAATGGTTGATGAGATCAAGAAACAATTAAATTTTACTTCTCTTAGATTTCACAGATTGGATGATATGGTTAATTCGGTGGGTTTACCCAAAGAAAAGCTGTGCACTTATTGCTGGGATAAGCAGGGGGATTGCAGAAATTGTCCCTCCTGCAATGAATGTAAGTAATTAATCAAGCATATGGGAAATGTCCTGCGATCGGAACGATATTAAAGCTTTACGGTTCCGGTATTGAAAAGGAGGTTGCCATGGGTATATTGTATGATGCAAGAAAACTTAAAGCTCTGGATTTTTTAAATGATCTTTGTGAATATGCCGGTAAGGATGAAGATTTTATAAATATTCTCTGGCAGGAGTTTCTTTGCGATGAAGAGTTATACAGGGAATATTTGTATTACGCGGATCATCATACATTTCTTGATGAGATGAAGGTATGCGGATATTCAATGTCGGATCTGTATGTATGGCAGATGGACCGTTATAATATTGTCAGAGAGCTGGGGAAGAATCCGATGGCCTGTAATAAGGAATCACTTGTATTAAACGCCTTTAAAGAGATGGCAAATATGAAGAGAGACCCGGCCACTTATATAAAAAGAATACAATCCGGAAAAGGAAATGACAGGATATAGAAAATCCCAAGTCTTAAAGACTTGGGATTTTTCTGATCAGTCAATGTCGGCTGTACAGCAGGGACATTTTGTTGCTTTAATATCAATTTCGGAACAGCAGCGAGGACAGATCTTTGTAGTAGGTTCTGCAGGTGTTTCATCTTTCTTTTTGGAAAGATTATTAATTGCCTTAATGATCAGGAAAATTACCAATGCTATGATCAGGAAATTAATTATTGCAGTGATAAAAGCACCGTAATTGAGAGTTGCCGCTCCATCTCCGGAACCTAAAGCAATAGATAAACCTGAGAAATCCATACCTCCTGTAAGTAATGAGATAAGAGGGGTGATTATATCACCTACGAGTGAATTTACAATAGCTGTAAATGCACCACCGATGATGACACCGACTGCCATATCCATTACATTTCCCTTTGAGATGAACTCTTTGAATTCCTTAATAAACCCTTTCATTTTTTTACCTCTTTTCTATAACGATTTGCCTGTTACAACAATGACTATTTTATCATGAAATGTATAATAGTGACAATGAAAAATTAATGTAAATACTTGTTAGCTTTAATAAATTTTGATACAATCTTTAAACGGAATATTTATATTTTATATATAGGAGATGTGAAATGTCTGAAACGGATAAGAAGATTTCTTTAGAGAAAAATGAAGAAAAAGAAGTAATATCACGTAATTTCATTGAGAATGAAATAGATTCGGATCTTAAGGAGGGCAAATATACAACTGTTCATACCAGATTTCCTCCCGAACCCAATGGTTATCTTCATATCGGACATGCCAAATCCATTCTGTTAAATTATGGTTTGGCAAAGGAATATGGCGGTAAATTTAATCTGCGTTTTGATGATACAAATCCAACCAAGGAAAAAACGGAATTTGTTGAATCCATAAAGGCGGATGTTGAATGGTTGGGAGCGGAATGGGAGGATCGGCTTTTCTTTGCTTCCGATTATTTTAATAAGATGTATGAAGCAGCTGTGTTTCTTATAAAAAAAGGTAAAGCATTTGTTTGCGATCTTAGTGCTGACGAAATAAAAGAATATAGGGGAACTTTTGAAACTCCGGGTAAAAACAGTCCTTACAGGGACAGAAGCATAGAGGAGAACCTTAAGCTGTTTGAGGAAATGAAGAATGGCGTATATAAGGATGGAGAAAAGGTTTTAAGAGCAAAGATAGATATGGCATCTCCAAATATCAATATGCGTGATCCGGTAATATATCGTGTTGCACATATGTACCATCATAATACAAAGGATAAATGGTGTATTTATCCCATGTATGATTTTGCCCATCCTATAGAAGATGCAATAGAAGGTATAACACATTCCATATGCACTTTGGAATTTGAAGATCACAGACCGCTTTATGACTGGGTGGTAAAGGAATTGGAATATACATGTCCTCCCCGTCAGATAGAATTCGCAAAGTTGTATCTGACTAATGTTGTTACCGGGAAAAGATATATAAAACGGCTTGTGGAAGAGGGGATAGTTGATGGATGGGATGATCCGAGGCTTGTATCCATAGCCGCATTAAGGAGAAGAGGCTTCACACCGGATTCCATTAAGTTATTTGCCAAGCTTTGCGGAGTAAGTAAGAGTAATTCATCCGTGGATTATGCAATGCTTGAGTACTGTATCCGTGAAGATCTTAAATGTAAGAGAAGCCGTATAATGGCCGTACTTGATCCGATCAGGCTTATAATCGATAACTATCCGGAAGATAAGACGGAGTATTTTGAGGTTGCCAATAATCTGGAAAATGAAGATTTAGGGACAAGGGAAGTAGCCTTTTCAAGGGAACTTTATATAGACAGGGAAGATTTTATGATAGAACCGGTAAAAAAATATTTCCGTCTGTACCCCGGTAATGAAGTAAGATTGATGAATGCGTATTTTGTGAAATGTACTGATTATAAAACCGATGCATCCGGAAAAGTAACCGAAGTACATTGTACATATGATCCGGAAACAAGAAAGGGCGAATGTGCTACACGTAAGGTTAAGGGCACAATACATTGGGTAAGTATAAAGCATGCGGTTAAAGCAGAGGTAAGGCTTTATGAAAATCTTATTGATGAAGAAAAGGGTGTGTATAATAGTGATGGTTCATTGAATCTGAATCCCGATTCCAGAACAATTCTTAAAGACTGTTATATAGAGGAGAATATTAAAGGTGCAAAGCCATACGACAGTTTTCAATTTGTAAGACAGGGATATTTTTGTGTTGATGCAAAGGATTCGCAGGATGAAGAGCTTGTATTCAATAGGATCGTTTCACTTAAGAGTTCATTTAAACCGGGAAGATGATATCATCTTCCCGGATTTTTTTAATCTTCTTCAGTTTTTAAATTTTCAAATCTAAAGTCTATACTTTCGGTATTATTATCTTTGACCAGACCTACTCCGTCTGCAACGTCTTTGGCCTTTTCCTGCATTTCTTTAGCGGCTTCGTTTAATTTATTCATTATAGCTTCTTTGGATTCGTTTAAATCCTCTTTAACTTCTGCAACGTCTTCTTTGACCTCGGAAGCGATATCTTCGTTGTTCAGGGAAACATATTCACGTTCGTTGTGTTCGAAAAATTCGCTGCTATCGTCATCCGGTATTTCGGTTTCGCCTTTCTTTTTACCAAGAACATAATAAACTGCGCTGCAGGCAACTCCTACAACTGCGGTAAATGCAAGAAACTTACCCAATTTTTTTGCCATTTGAACCCCCTTAATCCGGCATATTAAAGATTATTTATCCACGATATACAGAAAGTACATATTCTCTGGATCCGGGAACATAAATATGCCGATTGTGATCTATGAATGTTTACGGTTTCGGAAATTTGTATACGGTTATACCGGATGCATACTTCCGAATTATAGTATAATTCAAAAAAAGCGGATTGAAAAGACTATATTTACTAAATAAATGCATTCGGGTTATAATAATACAAACAATCAATCATATAAACAGATAGGTTTTTAAGATAATACAAAGATGAATAATAAAATCAGAAAAAAAATTTACTTAATATTGTTATTTATTATAGCGGCGGTTTTATTTACAGGTTGCGGTAAAAATAAAAGAACTGAAATAATATTAACCACCGATTTTGAAGAAAATGAGGTATTCAGAATAGAGGATATCTCTTGTTATATTCCGGAGGTTATGGTGTATCTTGTTAACAGTGAAAATCAATATGATCAGGTATTTACGGATAAGATATGGCAGATATCCATTGACGGGACAACTCTGGAGGACAAGTATAAGGAAACCATCCTGGCAAGACTTGCGCAGATAAAGGTAATGAATCTTATGGCAAAAGATCGGGGATTTGAGATCAACGAGGATGATATCTTAAGGGTTAAAGCTGCGGCGAGGGATTATTATGCCTCTTTAAATGATAAGGAAAAAGAGGTGCTGGGCGTCACTGAAGAGATTATTTATAAAATGTATTATGAATTTGCTACGGCCGATAAGCTGTATCATGAAATAACCGATCAGGTTGAACCTAAGATAAGCGACGATGAAGCCAGGATTGTGACAGTAAGAGATATTCTTGTTAAGACATATAAACCTTCGGCTACCGGTACCGTATCTTATAATGCGGCGGAAAAACTGGAGGCTTATGAGAGGATAGTAAAGATAAAAGAGAGATTGGATGGAGGAGAGGATTTTGATATAATTGCGGAGGGGATAGATAATGAAGATACCCGCATAGAATACAGCTTTGGGAGAGGGGTTATGCCTGCGGCTTATGAAGAGGCTGCTTTTAATCTTACGGTGGGTGAGATCAGTGATATTGTGGAAACCGAATATGGTTATCATATACTTAAATGTATGAGTGCTTATGATCCGGATGAGGCAGACCGAAATCGTGAAGAAATGGTAAAAGTGAAGAAACAGGAATCTTTTAATATTGTTTACGACGGATATATTAAGGAGTTGAATTCAAATCTTAATGCTGAATTATGGGAGGATGTGGAATATGTAAGGAATTCCGCTATAACAACCACAAGTTTTTTTGATATTTATGATACATATTTTGTTCCGGTGACAGGCGCCTCATATGGCATACAGCAGTAAGAGAGGCTATAAGAGGCAGCAGGTTATCAATAAGGCCGTAAACCCGTTCCGGTATCGGTTATGTATTCGCCGTTTTCTGTTCCGGTCACAGTAATGCTTCCATCTTTTGAAGTCAGATATACTTCGATACCGGAGTCTTCTAACAGTCGGGTAAGGGAGGTGTCCGCAGGTTTATCATCGCTGTCGGTTATTATTGCTATTTCGGGCTTGGCAGTGTTGATAAGATCATCACTGTTATCTTCGTAATTTCCATGATGGGGGATCTTTAATATATCATATGTTTCATCATGTTCGGACAGATATGCATTGATGCCGTCTTCTTCGATGTCACCTGCAAATAAATAGGAATCTTCGTTACAATAAAGTGCGGTCACTAAAGAAACATCATTATCGTTACCTTCTTTATCTTTGTCAGAGGGTATATAATCTATTTTTGAAGCAAAAATATTAAGCTGCATACCGGCTTCCCGTATAACGGTATCTTCGGAAATTATCGTATACGGAATTGATTTTTTATTAATTATCTCCATTAGATCATCATATTTGCTGCTTTCACCCTCATAGTCAGGAAGATACAGCTGTTCAATGTTAAAGGTTTCGGCAATGGAGGCTGCGCCGCCGACATGATCTTTGTCGTAATGTGTGATTATCATATGATCGATATTTTTGATACCCAGTTTATTGAGCTTCAATATGATCGTATCAGCGGTTTTCTTATATCCCGCATCGATCAGAATATTACTGTTATTCTGATGTATAAGGATACAATCTCCCTTGCCGACATCAAAAAAAGTAACGGTAAGGGGATAAAAATCATTATTATCATTATTGAATGCACCGCAACCGGCCGATAATATAAGCAGGATCAAAGCCGGCAGCAATATAATTAAGCGTAATATTTTCATTGGTTAAGAGTCCCTTTTGGAGGTATGGATATTTATACCTGATTTTTTGAAAGTATGATATTATGAATTATCTCAGTATAACATATATTAATAAACAGATAAATAATTTAGGATAATGATGAAGGATGATACAGGATATGAATATTATGGGGCGGAATATGCAGAAGATCCGTAGATCGGCTATTATAATATTTGGTTGTGTTTTTGTGCTTTCGGGGTGTACTATGGAAAAAAACGGGAAGGATATTAAAAAATCCAATGAAGTCAGTATTTATGATACCGTATACGGATATGAACTATTTGCCGCTGCGGATAATAAAGAAGAGGCCGAAGAATTGGCGAAGCTTTACGGGATTGAACTTAGAGAGTTTTCATACGGGGTTGCAACTTTTCATACAAAGGAGGATCCCCGTGAGGTAATAAAACGCGGAAAAGACAGGGGATGGAAGGAATTGGAGATCAATCACAGCATTGAGCTCGATTAAGCAGACCGGGGACGAAGCTGATTTATATGATTTTTGGAGAATAAAATGATCAGATTAATAATGGATAACAAAAAAAGAAGGAAGACATTTGCACATATGAAAAAAATCATATGCTTTATATTATGTGCAAATCTGATAGCGGGTATGATACCGGCACAGACCGTTAATGCGGATATATTAATTGATGAAGGCTTTATTATTTCCGAAAATGATATTTGTACGGAAGAAGAGATACTTTCGGAGGATAAAGAAAGAGAACCGGATATTTTAACGGAAGAGGTAACAGAGGAGCCGGAAGGGGCTGTAAAAGAAGGGGTCAGTGAAAACGAAATAACAAAAGAAGTTATGGAACTGACGGCTGAAGATATTAAGGAAAAAGAGAAATTAAGAACGGAAATTGAGGCAGTAAGTGACGGAACTCCGGGAGTTGATTATAAAGAAGACAGGGTTATTCTTTTATGTGATGATGAAGATGAAGCCCTTGAAACGGCGAAAGCTTATTCGGAAGCAACGGGTATTGATGTGTCTCTGGATTCTTTTGAATACGGGGTGGCCACACTTGCTTTATCTGAGGGTGAAGGTAATGACGATATTGCAATGGAAGGCCGGGATACCATTTTGGAAGAGGAGAGGCCGGATGCAGAGGAAGATACTGTTGAAGATATAGTGAAGCTTGCGTCAGATCCGGAGGTTATGCTTCCTGCGGTTTATTCGGATCAATGTCTGGAACTGTGTTCGATCAATCCCGTTAATGAGGAATTTAATGATCCGTATCTTAAAAATTATTCCGGTGCCGGTACGGGAGCGGATGTAAAGGGGTATCAATGGTTTCATGATACCATAGATTCCAAATATGTATTTAACGCCGAAGAATCGGGGGAAATGGCAGATCCTTCGGATGTAACCGTGGCGATCATTGATTCCGGTATGAATTCTTTACATGAGGATTTTGAAGGGGTGGATATAGTCGGCGGAGTCAATATTACGGTAAGTGAGAATTCGGCAGAAAGTACGGATTATACCGATGATAACGGACATGGGACCAATGTCGCCGGAATCATATCAAATACAGCTGATAATGGTAAAGGAGGAAGGGGAATAGCAACGGCGGCAGTAAACGGCAAGTCGGCGTCGGCAAAAATACTCCCTGTAAAGGTTACCGACAGTGAGGGCAAAATTTTACTTTCTTATGTTCTGAAGGCTCTTAATTATATTAAAGAAAAAAATGAAGAAGGATTAAATATCCGGGTTATTAATTTGAGCCTGGCGTCAAAGAATGAATTAAAGGCTATAGAGCCGTTGCTTTCGGAATTATATAATGACGGTATTATGATCATAGCTGCCGCTTCCAATAATAACACAGATCAAAAATATTATCCCGCCGCCTATGAAGAGGTTTTGGCGGTTGGAGCCGTTGCATCGGATTATAATAAGGCAGAATCCTCCTGTTACGGCTCCTGGGTGGATATCAGTGCTCCCGGCGGCGATAAGGCCAAAGGAGAATATATTTACGCCGCTTCCAATACAAGTAATACCGGGTATAAGGGCTATGCCGGTACATCCCAGGCATCGCCGGTAGTGGCAGCCATAGCGGCTCTTATAATTGCAAATGAGCCTGAACTGACTCCGGCAGAGGTGGAAAAAAGACTTACGGAAACAGCAACAATTACAGATACGGATTATGATATGGGGGCAGGTATCGTAAATGCGGCGGCAGCCCTTAATATAGCAAACGTACCCGAAAAACCGGAAATTGAGATATCATATGAAGGAGAGGGTATTGTTAAGGTGGATATGGAGGCTTCCAATCCGGAGGGAGTTATATATTATACTCTTGATGAAACCTATCCCGATTCGGATTCGGTTAATGAAAATGATGTGAATATAAGCAGTGAGGGAACTCATATCTATTCCGATGTAATAAAGCTGGATTGCTCGGAAAGCTTTAAATCCGAAGGAACAGTTGAGCTTTGCATAAAGGCAGTTACGCTTCTGTACGGAAGAAAAAGCGGATTAAGCTGCGAAACCTTTGAATATGTATTGGATGTAAAGGTTGAAAGCATAGAATTATCCGCTTCAGGAAATATATCCAAGATCGGTGTCGGTAAAACCCTGGCGCTTAAAACAACGGTGCTTCCAAAGACTGCAACAAACCGGGAAGTGGTTTATAAAAGTTCCGATACCTCTGTACTTCGGGTGAGTGATGACGGAACGGTTACCGCACTGGGACCGTCTCCCCGGGCAGAGGGAGAAGCCGGTGATGTGCTTGAAGCCGTGAGTATTACAGCAACGGCAACGGATGGAAGCGGGGTATACGGAACCTATGAGATTACGGTTATGCCTGCGGTTACCAATCTTGCTATCAAGGCACCGGTTATAGGTGTTGATGAGATAGCTGATAATGCCGCAATATTGTTAAAAATGAATGGTAATGAAGGTGATGATACTTACAGTCTGTCTTCCGACAAAATAGTAATAAGTCCCTCTGGCGCATCAAATGAAGTAGTGTACAGTTCCTCCGACGAATCTGTGCTTAAAGTCAGTGAGGAAGGAATTGTAAAGGCTGTCAGTTCCGGGGATGCGGTTGTAACGGTAATGGCGGCAGACGGGTCGGGAATAAGTGACAGTGTTGGGTTCAGAGTAAGTGTGCCGGTGACAAAAATAGAGATAGAAGATACCCTGGGCAGAGATATATTAACCGCAACCAAGAAATTGACTCCAACAGTCATATTCAATGACGGTTTAACCGATCCGGATAATAAGGAACTGATATGGGAGATCATTGAGGGGGCGGATTATGCGCGGATAGATTCTTTAACCGGAGTATTGACGGGTAAAGCCAACAGTGTTGTAAATGCGGGAAGTATTATAAGAGTTAAGGCAGCTTCTGCGGAAAATTCGGATATTTATGGGTTATATGAGTGTCGGATATACCCCAGAGTCACAAAACTTTCCTTTACCCAAAAAACTGTTTCCGCCGTTCTTGGTGAGGTGATCCCGGGAGAAGGAGAAAACGGATATATAAGTTTTGATACAGAGTATGTAAAACCGGCGGGAGTGTCGACGGACCTTGATGATTATGATTTTACAAGCAGTGATGAAAATGTTGCAACGGTTGACGATGAGGGAAATATAACCGCTCATTCCGCAGGTTCCGCGAAAATTAAAATGATCGCAAAGGATGGCTCAAACAAGAAGGCTGTTCTTAATGTTGAGGTCGGTCCGGATTACGAAAAATACAGTGAAGTCACAAAGGTTAATATATCAACGGATTCGGGATTGGGTATAAATGATGGAAAGCTAATCCTGGATGAGGTAGGTTCTTATGTAAAGATAATCCCCTCTGTAATACCCACAGATGCATATGATAAGGAGTTTATATATGTGTCAGGTAACTCCAAGGTGGCAACAATTGATGAAAACGGCATCCTAACGGCGGTTTCAAACGGCAGAACGGTTATCAGGGTGAAAGCGGTTGACGGCAGCGGAAAATATGCCAGGCTGATCGTTACGGTGGCCCAGGCACCCAATAAGGTTAAAATCGCACCGGTAACCGAAGGGGTAAATACCATATGTCCCGCAAAGTCTGTTAAATTCAGAGCTACCGTAACCGGACCGGCAGGAACAGAAGTTGCGGATACATCCGTTACTTTCAGTATAACCGGAACCGATGGGGATAATAACAGGATAGCTGATGATGAGCTGGATAAGTATGCAGTCATATCCGACGCCGGGGTCCTGAGTATTCCCGAAACTGCTCCGCTTAACAGTGACGGTATAAAGGTGCTTGTAAAAGCAGTATCAAATGCCGACGCTACGGTTTACGGAACCTATACGATCAGGGTTCTTGAAACACCGCAAAGTCTTTCTCTGGTAGCCCCCTTGGGAGATCATTATATTGATGATCAGGATGAAGGAGAGATATATTATAAGGTGGATGCGGGCGATTCCCTGATCCTGAGAGGATTGTTTAATTATACGGCAAAAGATTATATTGCAAATAATATGGCAAATAATTCCGGCAGTTTTTCGTACATTAAAAAGATCAATGCACTGGTGGAGGATCCATCGGTTGTATACAGTATTACCGATGAGAACGGAAATGCTTTAACATCGGAATATGCAACGGTTAATTCAAAGAGCGGAAAATTTGCAGCTTCTAAGCCTCAGGTTATTGGTTATGAGGAAAGAACCGTTTATGTAAAGGCTGCCTCTGTCAGCTATCCCGATATTGTTTCGGAACCGATAAAAATACTGATAAACCCTTCGATGCATTATGCTACGGATATATCTGTGGTAAGTAAAACCGGAAATTATGATCTGGGTTACGGTTCGAGGCTTCAGTTGATGGCAAATCTTAATGAAGAGGCCGATGATGAGTCTGTAGTGTGGTCTGCGGTGATAATTGACGGGGACAGTGAGATAGTATCAGAGGATGAGGTTGCGGAATATATCAACTATAATCTTTTAAAGAAAAAAGGAATAGTAAGAGCGAAATTAAAGAGGGATACTCATTATAAGGTAAGGGTGACGGCAACCGTAAATGCAGGTGTTGAAGGAAAGGAATTATCCGATACGGCAGACATTACCGTATACGACAGGATCGTAAAGATTGTTGCGGCTCCTCTTGATGAGGATGTAACAAATATTATTGCGCCGGGTGAAGAGATTATTATCGGGGCCGAGAGCTTTGGCAAAACAAGATGCTCCGACGAGACCCTTAAGGACGAAACCTGTAATGATTATGCGGTAACCTATTCAACGGGAAAAGCAAAAGTTATTCTTGAAACCGATAACGGTGATCGGGTCAGGGTTTACGGATATAAAAAAGGAACAGTCAGGATCATTTTTACGGCCAGGGACGGTTCCGGTAAAAAGACTGTTTATAAAGTATATATAAAATAACGGAGATAACGGAATGCTTTTTAATTCTTTAAAATACGGTGTGTTTTTACCCATAGTGTTTGGGGTATATTGGGTTTTGCCCAATAAGTTCAGATGGATATTGCTTCTTGCGGCAAGTTATTATTTCTATATGAGCTGGAATCCCAAATATGTGGTATTGATCTTTCTGACAACAATAGTTTCTTATCTGGCTGCATTACTTGTGGAGAAGTATGAAGATAAAAAACATAAAAAACTAATCCTTGTTACTGCACTTATTGTCTGTCTTGGTATTTTATTTGTTTTTAAATATTTTAATTTCTTTTCGGAAACGGCTGTGAGTATTTTAAGCATATTTTCGATCAGATTAAATCCGGTTACTTTAAAGCTGGTCCTTCCCGTGGGTATATCATTTTATACTTTCCAGACTATTTCCTATGTTATTGATGTATACAGGGGAGATGTAAAGGCAGAGAGAAACTTTGGGATTTATGCCACCTTTATTTCCTTTTTTCCTCAACTTGTGGCAGGCCCCATAGAAAGGACAAGAAATCTGCTGCCCCAGATAACAAGTGAGAAAAAATTTGATTACACTTCTGCTACCTATGGATTGAAACTTATGGCCTGGGGTTTCTTTAAAAAACTGGTGCTGGCAGATGTTACAGCAGGATATGTTGATACGGCATTTCTTACAATAGAGTCCTGTACCGGTCTTGATCTTTTGGCAGGGCTGGTTTTTTTCAGTGTTCAGATTTATTGTGACTTTTCGGGATATTCGGATATAGCTATCGGAACTGCAAGGCTGTTTGGGATAGAGCTTATGCAGAATTTCAGAAGTCCTTTTTTTTCAACATCGGTAAAGGAATTATGGACGAGATGGCATATATCCTTATCGAACTGGTTTAGAGATTATGTATACATACCTCTCGGAGGCAGCAGGTGTTCAAGATGCAGAAAACATTTTAATCTATTGGTGACATTTCTGCTTAGCGGGTTGTGGCATGGCGCTAATTTAACTTATGTTGTATGGGGTGGAATGAACGGTCTTGCGCAGATAATCGAAGAATATATATTCGGAAAGAAGGTTTTGAAGGGTATAAGAAAGTTTTTTTCCTGGATATGGGTATTGGTCTTTTGGAATATTACAATGATCTTTTTTAGGGCGGAATCGATAAGTCAGGCGCTTCTTTACGGAGGAAAGCTTTTTGGAGCATTAAGATATCCGTCGCAGTTCCGCCAGACAACTCTCGGACTTGATAAACCGGACTGTATGTATTGTTTATTCTTTATGCTGGTTTTATTTATTTTCGATTATTTTTCTGTGAAAACAGATGTGATAAAGTGGATATCGGAGAAAAAACCGGTGTTAAAATGGACGGTTTACATATTGCTTATATGGGTTATACTGGCTTTTATGCCGCCTGTAAATACATCTGAGTTTGTATATTTCCAGTTTTAGAAGAATATAAGTGATAAGAGGTTTGGGGATATATGGTTCAATTTATAAAAAAAATTCTGTTGTTTTTAATGCTGTTTTTTGCAACGTTTGTTTTGGTTCTTTTAGTGGATTATTTTTTTGTGGGAAATCAGCACCTTGGCAATTATCAGGCGTCTTTGTTAGACAAAATCGAAAGATTTCGTTCTCTTGAAGGAAGCAGGATAATACTTATCGGAAATTCGAATCTTCCTTTTGGTATGAACTCCGAAATGCTTGAGAAGGAGATGGGGATGCCGGTGGTGAATATGGGATTGCATGGAGGCCTTGGCAGCGCGTTTAATTCCAATATGGTAAAGCTTTCGGAATTGAGAGAAGGGGATATTGTTATCCTCAGTCTTCATACCTATGATGATAATGATGAGATTGAGGATCCTTCTCTTGCTCTTATAACTATAGAAAAGCATAAAGAGTTGTGGAAACTGGTCAGATTTAAGGATCTATACGGGATCGCCAAGGCTTATCCGGATTATTTCAAAGATTGTATTATGTATAAATTTACAAAATATGATGATAATATACCGGAGGAAACCACTTCTTATTCCAGGAGTGCTTTTAATAAATACGGGGATATTGAAAGAAGATTTGAGAATACATTTCAGTTTTATCCCGGCAGTGTCGGTATTCCGGGGGTGGGAGATGTATGTATGGAACGTATTAATGAATTGAATAAGTATGTAAAAGAACGGGGAGCGGTGCTTCTTATTGCGGGATATCCCATAGGATACGGTGAGTATACTCCGCCTTTGTCCGAATTTGAAGCTTTTGAAAAAGAGCTTGTGGAAAAATCAGAGTGTGAGGTTATTTCACATTTTACGGATTATTTAATCCCCTACGAATTCTTTTATGATACTAAGTATCATTTAAACGCGCAGGGAGCCGATATGAGAACCATGCAGCTTATAAAGGATCTAAAGAAATGGAAAGAACACAATATGTAAATAAGTATGAGACATGGTTGATGTACTTTTGTGTCTGGGGTACAATTATATATATTTTTAAGAGATATATCAGCTTAAAATCAGAGGTGTTTAAGAATTTATGAAAGGTGGATATGGAAATGAAAAATGAGATCAGAGAGGGAAATATTATATATTATCTTACCGGACGCATTGATTCTTCAAATGCACAGCAATTTGAAAATGATCTTAATAACGGCGATGTAATTATGGATGCCATGGATATAGTATTTGATGTGGGAGCCCTTGAGTATATTTCAAGTGCGGGACTTAGAGTCTTGTTAAAGGTTAAGAAATCAACAAAGAGAAATGTAAAGATAGTAAATGTTTCGGATGAGATATTTGATATACTGGATGTTACCGGCTTTTATAATATATTTGAAATTGAAAGGAAAATGCGTTCTATTTCGATAAAAGGATGTGATAAGATAAGTTCCGCTTTAAATGGTGAGATATTTAAATTATCGGATGATGAAATGTTAAAGGTTTACGGTAAGGATGTTGCTCTTGATGATATAAAAAAAGAACGTTCTTACGCTCAGACCGCCATGATATTCGGAGTTCCTACGCTGATTCCTTATGATGTTGTCAGGTGCGAGGCCGGTTATGGATTAATATTTGAAAAGGCGGAAACTACCAGCCTTGCAAATGTGATAAAAAATGACCCGGGATCCATTAATGGGTATGCTACTCTTTTGGCGAAGCTGTTTAAGGAACTTCATAAAACCGAAATACCTGAGGGAAAGCTGCCGGATATTAAAGACAGGTACAGGAAATGGATAATTGAGACAGATGATCCGGATGACAGTAAGATAAGTGTTTTTTCCAATCTGATAAATTCCATTCAGGATTCGCCTAATTACGTTCACGGAGATATAAATCTTAACAGTGTTATGGTTCAGAATGGGGAACTGATCCTTCTGGATATGTCTGGAAGTGCAAGAGGTCATGCTCTTTTTGACCTTCAGGGTCTGTTTGCTTCACTTGTGGGAATCGAGAATAAGACAAAAGGATACTGTGAAAAAACCTATGGGTTATCCAAAGAAGTATGTATTGCTTTTTGGAATGCCTTTTTTGGGGAATATATGGGTGGCAATAAACAGGAGATCAGTTCTATGAATGAGCTGTTGGCAAGATATTTTATACTTAAGGAAAATATACTGACAAAGCTTGAGAAAAAACATAGATTGTAAGAGAGGATTGAAAATATGAGAGGCAATCTGCCGGGAAATACAATTGAAGAAATATACAGTTCGGAGAGCCATAAGCTGATAGATGAAGAAATGTTTATATTTGATAAGCATTATGAATGTCCTGTATGCGGCCAGAAATTCAGATCCAAATCCGTGCGGGCGGGGAAGATGATATCCGATGGGAGAGATGTAGATCTGAAACCAAGGTATGTTAACGTTGACGGGATCAAGTACAGACCGGTTGTATGTGCGGAATGCGGTTATGCCAATATGGATAACAGTTTTACGAATATAACAAAAAAAGAAGCGGAATTGCTTAGGAACAGTTTGATAAACAACAATTTCATAGATGATATTTATGCAAGGGATTATAAGGAAGCTTATGAGGCTTATAAAGCTATAGTCAGGTGTGATCTTATCCGTTGTGTGAAAAACGGTAAGAGGGCTCATACGGCCCTATACGCGGCATGGTTATTAAGAAGCTGGCGGGAATATATGGAAATTCTAGGGGTTACCATATCGGAAACCGCTCTTATGCGTAAGGAAGAAGAATTAAAACTCCTTAAATATGCATATAAGAATTTTAAAGAAGCTGAAATACGGGAGGATTTTCCGATAAACGGAATTCCCGAAGCTACGTTTGATTACATGATGGCAGCTTTGGCTTATGAGATTGGAGAGATATTTGAAGCCGAAAGATATATACGCATAACTATGCATAAAAGAGAATTAAAGCCAATAATAAGAAGATATGCAGAGGATCTTATGGAAGAGATCAAAGCAAAGATAAAATCAGGAAAAGAAACCGGAGCGTAGGTTTTTTTCCGGCACAGAGATCAGATTTATAAGAGTAAGCATAAGGGCTTTGAAAATGTTATCCAGTATCATACAATACCAGACTTCTTTGAGCCCGAGATTAAGAATATTTATGACAATATATGTGCTCAGAATACGTATTCCCCACATGGAAAATGATTCTATGATAAAGATTCGTTTGGCCTTTCCCAAACCGTAGCAGATGCCTTCCCATACAATGGTCAGTCCGAAAAAAGGTTCTGAAAAGGCTACTATTTTTAACATTTGTGCTCCCAATTTTGCTACTTCACAAGAACTGGTGAATAGTTTCATAAGAGGGGTTGAAAATATAAATAAAAGAATTCCGGTAAAGATCATCATTGTTATTGTAATAAAAATACTTTGATGCTTTACCGTTTTTAATTTGTCGGGTTTATTTTCTCCTATTGCTATACCTACAAGTGTAGAAGTTGCGGTTCTTAATCCGTATCCGGGAAGATAAAACAGTTCTTCGGCGCCGATAGCTATTGAGTGGGCTGCGAAGATTGTGGTTCCCATTCCGGAAACCATTGCGGTAAAAACCACATGACTGGTGCAGGAAACAAGGGAGGTAAGGAGTGCGGGGATTGCGATTGCGCTTACTTCTTTTATAAGGCAGATATCGTTTTTCTGTTTAAGCCCTGTCTTTATATTTCCGAATTCCTTTCGTCTGAAAAATACTATGGTCATAACTATCCCGCCTGCACCAAAGGATATCCCGGAGGCGATGGCGGCGCCTTTTACTCCCATTGACAATCCATATATAAAAAGAGCATTAAGAAAGACATTCAACACGTTTGATGAAAGGTTTATTATCATAGGTGTTTTGGTGTCTTTAACGGCCTGAAGGCAGGTTCCGAAAAAAACAGATGCTACTTTAAAAAGAGAGGGTATGCTTATTATTGCAAAATAGACGGCGGCATCATGTTGAATTTCGGCAGCGGCATTCATCCATCCCGGTATAAACGGAGCGAGCCCTACACTAAGGAAGGTTATAAGGGTTCCGAAGATCAGAGTGGCCTTAACGGAAAGGGCGGCAAGTTTATTCAGATTATCGGTTTTTTGGGCACCGTAAGAACGGCTGACCATTGCCATTAGTCCTACGGAAAAAGCGTAAGGTAATGAAGAAATAAGCCAGATAATTGAAGTTGTGGTTGATACGGAGGCAGTGGCTTTTTCTCCCAGATGGCCTACCATGGCGGTATCAACGTATGTCAAAAGCGTCCCCATAATTTGCTGGATTATAACGGGGACGGCCAATTTGATCAGGGATTGTAATATTTGAGTTTTATTTTCTTTCATTGTTTGTTATAGGATATATATACCAATCTGTGATTACATATCAGTATACTATCATCGGGTAAAATAAAAGGCAACATAAAGGTATAGATAATCTTGTTTTAGGGGAAGGTACCGTTTAAATACAGGTTTATTTTCAGAGGATTTTGAGTTATATTTATTATAAGGGAAATTACGTAAGATTACAGGAAATATACAGTAACAGGGAGGTTTTGTGATGAATGATAATTTTAATGATATACAGCATCTTAACAGGATAGTTTTAATAGTTGATGATGAAGCTGTTAACCGGGAAATACTGGGAGCCATGCTGGAGGAGGAATTTACCGTTATATTTGCTGCCGACGGAGAAGAGGCTATGGATATAATTGAAGATTCCTACCGCAGGTTATCCTGTATTTTGCTGGATCTTGTCATGCCCGGCCCGGATGGGTTTACGGTTCTTAAAAGGCTTAAGTCCCGGAATGAGTTAAAACATATTCCGGTGATCGTCCTTACCTCAGAGCAGGAAGCAGAGGTTAAATGCCTTAAACTGGGAGCCGCTGATTTTATAAAGAAACCCTACAGCGATCCTGAGGTAATAAGAGCCAGAGTCAGCCGAACGATCGAATTATCCGAGGACCGCGAATATATAAGGGTGGTGCAAAAGGATGAACTTACAGGCCTTTACAGCAGACAATTCTTTTATGAATATGCAAGAACCATGGATATTTATAATAAGGACGGTGAAACCGATGCCGTGGTTTTGGATGTGGAACATTTTCATTTGATAAATGAAATGTACGGAAGAGGGCCGGCAGATGAGGTGCTTTTCCTTGTGGGCGGGGCAATTCGGGAATTTCTTGAAACTACGGAGGGAATTGCCTGCAGAAGCGATGCGGATATATTTTTGATCTATATCAGGCATCAGGCGGATTATTCGGAGCTGATAAAGCTTATTGAGAAAAAAGTCAGTGCCGTATTGTCATCGTTTCATATCAGGGTACGTATCGGAGTTTATGAGAAAGCCATGAGCAATATCGTAATGGAACAGAGGTTTTCGTATGCCAGAGTTGCTTCCAATACCCTGCGAGGCAAATATGGTAAGGATATTGCTTTTTATGATCCCGGGATGAGTGAACGATCAATTTATCAGGAACATCTGATAAGCGATATCCATGGGGCACTGAAGAATAATGAATTTGAGGTGTATTATCAGCCTAAATTCAGAATAACCGGGGATGAACCGGTACTTTGCAGTGCGGAGGCACTGGTCAGATGGAGGCATTATGAATACGGGCTTATTAAGCCCGATGAATTCCTTCCGGTTTTCGAGAAGAATGGTCTTATAAGGATACTTGACCGGTATGTGTGGAAAAAGACAATAGAGCAGATGAGAGAGTGGAGAGAAAGAGCTGTATTTACTTTGCCCGTATCCGTTAATGTTTCGCGTATAGATCTGTATGATGAAGACATGTGTGAGTATCTTTTGGATTGCCTTAAAGAGAATGGTCTTGCTTCGGAGGATATTTATCTTGAAATAACCGAGTCGGCTTATACAGATGATAATGATCAGTTGATAAAAGCGATAAATAAACTTAAAGCTGCCGGTTTTAAAATAGAAATGGATGATTTTGGTTCCGGATATTCTTCTTTAAATGTTATTACCGAAATGCCCATTGATTTTCTTAAGCTGGATATGAATTTTATTAAGCGAATAAATGAAGACGAAAAAGTGCTTCATATTGTGAAACTTATTATAGATATGGCAAAATTTATGGGTGTCACCATGGTCGCCGAGGGAGTTGAGGTTGAACCGCAGTATGAAATACTCAGGGAAAACGGCTGTGAAATAGTTCAGGGATTTTATTTTTCCAAACCCTTACCGGCGATGGAATTTGAAATATGTTTTGCGGATTGAGGAACGGAAATAAGATGAAGAAAAAGATTAATATAATAATCGCAGGTTTTATCTTTTTATTTGTATTGACGGTTGCCGTATTTATTTCAATGAATAAATATATGGATGAGAAGACTCAGAAGGATGTTGAGAAGATAGCGGGAACATATCTTACCGGGATCAGTCAGGAGGAAATATTTCATTTTCTTTCCATTGCCGGTATAAGATTTGAAGAGATCGAGCTTCTTATGCATGAGATCGAAAGTCAGAATACCGAGTCGGGAGAACCGGTTGAAGCTGCCATCAGGGATGTGGGAGAGTTTCAGAATTTAAGTGCCTGTGCTTTTATTTCCAAAAGCGGCGAAATTGAAACCGTGTACGGAGATCCGATAGTGAGCCTGGATGATGTGGATTTTGTGATTGAAACCTCTCTGGCCGGGGAACCGGGTGCCATCGGGGGATACAGTGAGAAGGAACAGCTTATCGTCTGGTTTAAGCCGGCTTCGTATCCTATGAAAAACGGTGAAAAATGTATAGCGATACTATGTTGCAGAAATATGGACATGTTTGCTAAGAAGATGCGCCTTGACGCGGAGGGAACACTGGCTTATTTTCATGTATTAAGACCGGACGGATCTTATCTGATCAATAATTCCGATACTTACGGTGAAAACTATTTTGAGCGCATAAAGGTACATAATGCTTCCTCGGTAAGAACCAGTGATGAACTGGTTGAAGAGCTAAGGAGATGTATAGAAACCGGAAATGTTTATTCCGCAAGGATTATTTTTGAGGACGGAGATAAGGGAATAAAGGAACACAGGAACATGTACGGAGTGCCGGTGCCGAATACAAACTGGTATCTTATGTCGGTTATTCCCTATGGGGTCCTGGATGAAACCATTAAGGACATGGGGGATGCAAGGAACAGGGCAATGAAGGGGGCAGTAGGTATTCTTGCGGCGGTGCTGTTTGCACTTTTCGGGACATATCTTAAGATATCCATAAAACAGCTTAAAGATCTCCACAGGGCAAGGGAAGAAGCAGAAGCGGCCAAAGAAGAAGCGGTAAAGGCAAATAAAGCCAAAAGTGAATTTTTGTCAAATATGAGTCATGATATACGGACTCCCATGAATGCCATTGTCGGCATGACTTCAATTGCAAGTTCGCATATAGATAATAAGCAGCAGGTAGAGGACTGTCTTAAGAAGATTTCTCTGGCCGGCAAACAGCTTATAGGTCTTATCAATGATATCCTGGATATGTCAAAGATCGAGAGCGGGAAGCTTTCTCTTAATCCGGAGGTTCTGTCCCTTAAAGAAACCATGGAGACCATGTGTGATATTATAAGACCGCAGATCAGGGATAAAAATCAGACCTTTGATATTTTCATCAGGAATATAATTTCCGAGAATGTTTATTGTGACAGTGTACGTCTTAACCAGGTGCTGCTGAATTTTCTCAGTAATGCCTGTAAGTTTACTCCTGAAGGGGGGAGAATAACATTATCATTGCAGCAGGATATTTCCTCAAGGGGTGATAATTATGTCAAAAATACCATATGTGTCAGTGATAATGGTATAGGGATGTCGGAGGAATTCAGGAAAAAGATATTTACGGCCTTTGAAAGAGAGGACAGTAAGCGTGTTCACAAGATTCAGGGTACGGGTCTTGGTATGGCAATAACCAAATACATTGTGGATGCGATGGGAGGTACCATAGAGGTTGATTCCAAGGAAGGCTTTGGAACCACTTTTGTTGTGAATTTGGATCTTGAGAAGGCGGAAGATAATCTTGAAGATATTAAATTGCCGGATATAAGGATGCTGGTAGTGGATGATAATGTGGATTTATGTGAAAGTGCGGTATTGTCTCTTAATGAGCTGGGAGCAAGAGCTGACTATTGTACGGACGGGGAAGCCGCGCTTACGCAGGTGGTAAAGGCACATGATGAAGAAGATCCTTATTTTGCCCTGCTGGTAGACTATAAGATGACCGGTATGAACGGTATAGAGACTGCAAGGAAGATCAGAGAAAGGCTTGGTGATGAAATCCCCATAAGTCTGATATCCGCATATGATCGTATGGATATAGAGGAAGAAGCCAGAGACGCAAGGATAAACGGTTTTATCCAAAAGCCGCTTTTCAGATCAACATTATATCATGAGCTTAGGAAATATTTAAATGATGAGCAGGAGGGTTTGACCGATGGCGGGCTCTCAACGAATTGCGAGGTGGATATTTCCGGTATGAGGGTGCTGGTGGCGGAAGATCAGTATATAAATGCGATAGTTGCACAGACTATTCTGGAGGAGAACGGGGTCACTGCGGATATTGCGGAGGACGGTAAGCTGGCGCTTGAAAAGTTTGAAGCGGAGCCGGTGGGGACCTACGACTGTATATTTATGGATCTTCGGATGCCCAATATGAACGGACTTGAAGCAACAATGGCCATAAGATCTCTTGAAAGGGAAGATGCTAAGACAATACCTATTATAGCGATGACTGCAGATGCATTTGCGGAAGATATTAAAAGATGTATGGATGCGGGTATGAACGGACATATTGCAAAACCCGTGGATGAGGAGATCATTAAAAAAACTCTGGTCAGATATAAGGAAGGATAAAATAATATTAAAAATAAAATAATGGAGAGGAAGCATTAAGATGATCACAATTGAAGCGCTTAAGGAATTCGGTACCGATACGGATACCGGTCTTAAGAGGGTTATGGGTAAAGAAGAATTATATTTAAGACTTGTAAAAACAATACCGCAAAATGAAGGGTTTGCCAAACTTGAAGAGGCGTTGGAAAATAATGACTTGAATTCTGCATTTGAGGCGGCTCATGGATTAAAAGGTGTGCTGTGTAATCTGGAATTATCTCCTTTGAGTGACAGGGTTGTTGAGATCACGGAACATTTAAGGGCAAAAGATGATGCGGATTACAGGTCTATGATGGAAGAGATCCTAAAGCTTAAGGACAGGCTGGAACAGATATGTAATTCCTGAATTTCAGGGCGGGAATAATATGAAACAGCAGAGGTTGTTAGCACTCATTTTAAATGAGTGCTAATTTTTTCTTGACTTTTTGATATAGGGTCATTATATTAATTATTATGATAATAAAGATTTTGTTATCTTAATAAGAATTTGTTAAATCACAGCATACAATTAATATAAAAGAGAAAGGAAGGATTAAGATGGCAGTAAAGAAAGGAAATTTATCAATTAATAATGAGAATATCTTCACCATTATAAAAAAGTGGGTGTATTCGGATCATGATATTTTTGTAAGGGAAATGATCTCAAACGGATGTGATGCGATAACCAAGCTTAAGAAGCTTGATATGATAGGTGAATATTCTTATCCGGATGATTTTGAGAATAAAATAAGAGTTATAGTTGATGATAAGGCAAAAACTCTTAAGTTTATCGATACGGGTCTTGGTATGGATGAGGCTGAGGTGGAAGAGTATATAACGCAGATCGCTTTTTCCGGTGCGGCGGATTTCATTGAAAAGTATAAGGATAAAGCTAATGATGATCAGATTATAGGGCATTTCGGCCTTGGTTTTTATTCGGCATTTATGGTTGCCGATGAGGTTCACATAGATACGCTTTCGTATAAAACCGGTTCCAAGCCGGTTCATTGGGAAAGCGATGGAGGAACGGAATATACTATAGATGAAGGTGACAGAAAGGAAGTAGGAACGGAGATAACCCTGTTTTTGAATGAGGATTGTCTTGAATTCTGTAATGAGTATAGAATACGCGAAATCATTAAGAAGTATTGTTCCTTTATGCCGGTTAACATATTTCTTGAGAAAGCGGGGGCTGAGCCGGAATATGAAACCATCGATGCAGATGAAAAAACCGATAAGGATGTTGTGATAGAAGAGATCCATGAAGAAGCCAAATATGAAGAAAAAGAGAAAGAGGATGGAACCAAGGAGCAGGTAGAGGTATCTCCTGCAAGGGACAGACTTAAGATAGTTAAGCGTCCGGTAGCATTAAATGATACACATCCTTTATGGGCAAAACATCCTAATGACTGTACCAAAGAAGAATATCTTGAATTTTATCGTAAGGTATTTATGGATTATAAAGAGCCGCTTTTCTGGATACACCTTAATATGGATTATCCTTTTAATTTAAAGGGAATTCTTTATTTTCCCAAGATTAACATGGAATATGAATCTATTGAAGGAACAATAAAGCTTTATAATAATCAGGTGTTTATAGCGGATAATATAAAAGAGGTAATACCGGAATTTCTGATGCTTTTAAAGGGGGTTATCGACTGCCCTGACCTTCCGCTGAATGTGTCTCGTTCTGCCCTTCAGAACGATGGATTTGTAAAAAAGATATCCGATTATATATCAAAGAAGGTAGCTGATAAGCTTGCCGGTATGTGCAAGACAGAGAAGGATGAATATGAGAAATACTGGGATGATATCAGTCCGTTTATAAAATTCGGATGTCTTAAAGATGATAAGTTCTGCGATAAGATGACGGATTATATTCTGTTTAAGAATCTTGAGGGAAAATATGTAACTCTTCCGGAATGTCTTGAAGTAAAACCCATAGATAATGAAGATGGTGATAATGATGCAAAAAAGGTTGAGGCTGAGGTTGTTGATGCCAAGGAGGAGACATCCGGGGATGAAGAAAAAGAACCGAGAAAGAGAATATATTATGTAACGGATGAACAGCAGCAGGGTCAGTATATAAAGATGTTTAAAGAGCAGGGTAAGGATGCCGTAATCCTTACACATAATATAGATCAGCCCTTTATTTCACAACTGGAAAGCAAAAATCAGGATGTAAAATTCTTAAGGATCGATGCTGATATTACCGATGAATTTAAGGATGAGGTAAATGAGGATGATAAAAAGGTAATTGAAGAACAGACTACTTCATTGTCGGAGTTGTTTAAGAAGGTACTGAATAAGGAAGCTCTTGAGGTTAAGGTTGAGAAATTAAAGAATGCGGCTACATCCTCTGTTTTGACGGTATCTGAGGAAACCCGTCGTATGCAGGATATGATGAAAATGTATTCCATGAACGGAATGGGAATGGGATCCATGGGGGATATGGGAGAAACCCTTATTCTGAATTCGAATAATAAGCTGGTGCAGTATATCCTTGAGAATAAAGAAGGAGAAAATACATCTTTGATGGTTGAGCAGCTTTATGATCTTGCAAAGATCGCCAATCAGCCTTTATCACCTGAAGAGATGACCAAATTCGTGGATCGTTCCAATAAGATCATGGAAATGATAGCAAAATAAATTGTAATGATAAAATATCGGTGCCCGTGAGGAAAAACACAGGTGCCGATATTATTTTTCTGTTTTAGCCGGCATAAGGTGTCAGCTTACTGACGGGTCGCCTTGCCGGCTTTTTTTTAACAGGTCTTTTCTTTGTGATAAAAGTTTGTTATAATAACTTGATTTAAAACATTATTTATGTGAATTATTGTTATAGGAGATATGTTACGAAACGGATGTATGTAAAGTGTTTTTTTGAAGGTATTAATTGTTTTCCGTTTCTAAATGGAGGCGTTTTTGGTGAATTACGGAGTACGCGGAGTAAGGAAAAAGCGTAAAGCTTTGGGGGCTGTAGCGCCCAGATTCGGTAATTTTTTTGCTACTTTGATATTTAAGGCAGCTGTATTTGCGGCAGTTTGTGTCGGGGCTGCCGGTATCTGCGCGGGAGTAGGACTCTTTATGGGCGTTATAGATACGGCGCCGGATGTATCGGGTATTGATGTTTCACCTGCCGGATATCTGACTACCGTATATGATGCCAAAGGAAATCAGATAACGAAGCTTAGAGCGGAGAATTCCAATAGAATATATGTAACAATAGATAAAATTCCAAAACATCTTCAAAATGCTTTTATAGCAATTGAAGATGAGAGGTTCAGAACCCATAACGGTATAGACATAAAGGGTATTATGCGAGCCGGTGTTAAGGCCATTACTTCAGGGGACCTTTCTCAGGGAGCTTCTACCATAACACAGCAGCTGCTGAAAAATAATGTATTTACATCATGGACCTCCGAATCCGGGAATGTAGAAAAGTTCAAACGTAAATTTCAAGAGCAATATTGTGCGGTTCAGCTGGAAAAGATAATGGATAAGGATACGATCCTTGAGAACTATCTGAATACCATCAATCTGGGACAGGGTACGCTGGGAGTGCAGGCGGCTGCGAACCGTTATTTCGGAAAGCCTGCTTCGGAGCTTACAATTTCGGAATCGGCGGTCATTGCTTCCATCACACAGAATCCCACAAAATGGAATCCCATTTCCCATCCGGATAATAATGTGAAGCGCAGGGAGGAAGTCCTTACCAAGATGAGGGATCAGGGATACATAACCCAGCTTGAATTTGATGAAGCAATAGCCGATGATGTTTATTCGAGGATAAAGGTTGTTGATGAAACAGTAGAGAAACAGTCGATATATACCTATTTCGTGGATGAATTGACCGAACAGGTCATCACAGACCTTCAGGAGATCAAGGGTTATTCCTATACTCAGGCATATAATGCTCTTTACAGCGGGGGATTAAGTATTTTTACAACTCAGGATCCCGAAATCCAGAAAATATGTGATGAGGAGTTCCTTAATCCTGATAATTATCCGGAAAGCGTAAAATATTATCTTGCCTATGAACTGACTCTTAAGGATTCAAAGGGTGAAAATGTTAATTATTCAACCCAGCAATTTGAAGCATATTTTAAGCAGCAGAATAAGAATTTTAACAGTATATTCAGTTCGCAGGAAGCGGCCCAGGAAGCCATAGATGAATTTAAAGCTGCCAAACAGGGCGCGGGAGATACTTTTGTTGCCGAAAATATTTCGCTTACTCCCCAGCCTCAGGCGTCGGTTACCATTATGGATCAGTCAACCGGAGAGGTTAAAGCCATCGTGGGCGGACGAGGAACCAAGGCTGCCAGTCTTACTCTTAACAGAGCGACTGATACAAAACGTCAGCCGGGATCCTGTTTTAAAGTGCTTGCGGCATATGCTCCCGCACTTGATTCCGCGGGATTTACACTGGCTTCCACGCAGGTAGATGCGCCTTATAATTACAGTAACGGACGTCCTGTTGCCAACTGGTATAAAGGATATAAAGGAACCTGTACCATAAGGTACGGTATAGAACAGTCCCTGAATATAGTGGCAGTTAAAACTCTTACCGATATTACTCCCCAGCTTGGGTATGATTATCTGCTGAATTTCGGTTTTACTACACTGGTCAGCAGAAGGACCGAAGCTGATGGCAGTATATCCTCGGATATAACCCAGGCTCTTGCATTGGGCGGTGTTACGGACGGAGTTACAAATCTTGAACTGACGGCGGCTTATGCTACCATAGCTAATAAGGGTACCTATAACCGGCCGTCATTCTATACAAAGATCATAGATCATGATGGTAACGTGCTTATAGACAATACACCTAAGAGCCGTCAGGTTATTAAGGATACCACTGCCTACCTTCTTACATCGGCTATGGAGGATGTTGTAACAAAGGGAACGGGCGCAAAGGTTAATTTCGGGAATATGGCAATAGCCGGTAAGACAGGTACGACCTCTTCAAATGTGGATGTATGGTTTGCGGGGTACACTCCGTATTATACCTGTGCAACCTGGGCAGGATATGACAACAATGTACATATGAGCGGGACCGAGACCAGTGTAGCCAAGCTTTTATGGAAGTCGATAATGGGCAGGCTGCATGAGAATCTTGAATATAAGGATTTTGTTAAACCGCCGGGCGTGGTTACTGCTACAATATGCAGAAAATCCGGAAAGCTTGCGGTTCCCGGCTTATGTTCTGCAGACGGAAGCGCGGTAACGGAGTTTTTTGACGAATCCAAACTGCCTAAAGAGTCATGTGATATCCATACTGTCGGAAAGGTTTGCGGACTTACCGGTTTAAGGTGTTCCGATACCTGTCCGTATGCGGTTCCCGGAGTTGTTAACTCCGAAAATACTTCTTATTGTCCGCACAGTTATTTGAACGGAGTACCTTTGTTTGATGTTACGCAGTTCACGGATCCGAGCGTATTTGCATTACCGCAGACCACGGGAGATCAGACTCAGGGCGGCGACCAGGGTGCAGCTCAGGGAGGAGATGCTACACAATCCCTGCTTCCGGCTCTCGGGGGGACAATGATACCCGGACAATAAAGGTATATGATTGTTAAATGGAGAAGGAAAAGACACAATAATATAATATAAAGTTTTATATAAACCAAGGAGGAGAATGATGGCAATTTTTAAAGGAGCAGGTGTTGCCATAACAACACCCTTTAAACAGAATGGAGAAGTAGATTATGATCTTTTCAGGGAGCAGATAGAATATCAGATACAGAATGGGACTGATGCAATAATTGTGTGCGGAACAACCGGAGAAGCTTCCTGTTTATCTCATGAGGAGCATCTTGAGTGTATTAAGTTCTGCGCTGAAACAGTAAACAAAAGGATTCCGGTAATTGCCGGAACCGGGTCGAATTGCACCGAGACCGCTATTTATCTTTCCGTAGAGGCGCAAAAGTATGGTGTTGATGCTCTTCTTGTTGTAACCCCTTATTATAATAAAGCAACGCAGAAGGGGCTTATAGAACATTATACAATGGTAGCCAAGAGCGTCAAACTTCCCATAATAATGTATAATGTTCCAAGCAGAACTGGATGTAATATATTACCCGAGACGGCGGTTGCGCTGGCTCAAAATGTGGAAAATATTGTGGCAATAAAAGAAGCCAGCGGAAACATATCTCAGGTAGCAAAGCTTATGCAACTGGCAAAGGGATGTATTGATCTTTATTCCGGAAATGACGATCAGATAGTGCCCATCCTTTCCTTGGGCGGAATCGGGGTTATATCCGTATTGTCAAATATTGCACCCCGTCAGACTCATGATATAGTGGATAGTTTTTTGAAGGGTGATGCGGTAAAGAGTTGTAAGCTTCAACTGGAGGCACTTCCTTTATGTAATGCTTTATTCTGTGAGGTTAATCCTATTCCGGTAAAGAAGGCTATAGAGCTTCAGGGAAGGGATTTGGGAGTGTTACGCCGTCCGCTTTGCGAGATGGAAGCCGAGAATGCAAAGAAGCTTGAAACGGCTATGAAGGAATATGGTGTATTGTAAAAGGCTACAGGTTGAAATTCAGGAGAAAAAAATGGTTAATATAATTATGCACGGCTGTAACGGCCGTATGGGTCAGATGATAAGTAATTTGGTTGCGGAAGATGATAAGGTCTGCATAGTTGCCGGTGTTGATATATTCGGGGGACAAAAGAATGATTATCCTGTTTTTGCATCCATTGATGAATGTGATGTAAAGGCAGATGTGGTGATAGATTTCGGTGCTTCAAAGGCGGTGGATAATCTTCTGGGCTGGTGTGTTAAAAATCAGATCCCATGTGTTGTATGTACAACGGGACTTAGTGAGGAACAGTTAAAATATCTGGATGAATGCAGTCGTAAGGTTGCGGTACTTAAATCTGCCAATATGTCTCTTGGCATTAATGTTTTAATGAAACTTCTTAAGGAATCGGTACAGACGTTTGCAGATGCCGGCTTTGATGTTGAAATTGTGGAAAAACATCACAGGATGAAGCTGGATGCTCCCAGCGGTACTGCACTTGCCCTTGCAGATGCCATCAATGAAGCAGTGGATGAGAAGTATGAATATGTATATGACAGAAGTGATGTACGTCAAAAACGTGGGGATAAAGAGCTTGGTATTTCCGCTGTAAGAGGCGGTACCATTGTAGGAGACCATGATGTTATTTTTGCCGGAACCGATGAGGTGGTCACTTTTTCACATAGAGCATATTCGCGGGCTGTATTCGGTAAAGGGGCAATACAGGCGGCTAAGTTTTTAAAGGGAAAGCCTGCGGGATATTATACAATGTCAGATGTTATAGGCTGATGAAGTTCAAAACAGGTAAGCGTGATCTTGATATGACCAAGGCATAGGGATATAAAGTGCTGATCCTGTTGGGGATTATGATAGAGGAGCCTTATAAATGAGCAAGCATATGAATAAAACAGAATTAAATTATCTGAAGATCTTAGCGGATAAATATCCGACAATAGCAGCTGCGTCAACAGAGATAATAAATCTGCAGTCGATACTTAATCTGCCTAAGGGTACCGAGCATTTTATGACCGATATTCATGGAGAATATGAGCAGTTTAATCATGTGCTTAAAAACGGGTCGGGTTCCATTAAGCGTAAGATTGATGAGGAATTTGGAAATACTTTAAGTGTTAAGGATAAAAAAAGCCTGGCAACACTTATTTATTATCCTAAGGAGAAGCTGGATATTGTTTTAAAGGAAGAGGATAATATTGAAGATTGGTATAAGATCACTCTTCACAGACTTGTCCAGATAACAAAGCGTGTGGCAAGTAAGTATACCAGGTCCAAGGTAAGGAAAGCCCTGCCGGAAGATTTCGCTTACGTAATAGAAGAGCTTATTACGGAAAAGGCTGAGGTACAGGATAAAGAAGCATATTATAATGAGATAATCCATACAATAATAAGGATCGGAAGAGCGCCGGATTTTATAGTTGCTTTAAGTAATCTCATACAGAGACTGGTTATAGATCATTTACATATTGTCGGAGATATTTTTGACAGGGGCCCGGGACCTCATGTAATTATGGATACTCTTAGGAATTATCATTCGGTGGATATTCAGTGGGGAAATCATGACGTTGTATGGATGGGAGCGGCAGCCGGGCATATGGCCTGTATAGCTACGGTTTTAAGAATGTCTGTAAGATACGGTAATCTGGATACTATAGAGGAAGGATACGGTATAAATCTTGTTCCGCTGGTGACTTTTTGTCTGGATACCTATAAGGATGTATATTGTGATGTTTTCAATACTCCCGTAAATAATGATTATGATGCGAGATATCTTTCTCTTAATAATATGATGCATAAGGCTATAACTATAATACAGTTTAAGCTTGAAGGCCAGATAATAAAGAAATATCCTGAATGGGAAATGCAGGACAGGTTGTTGCTGGACAAGATAGATATAAAAAAAGGAACCGTAAATATAAAAGGAAAGGAGTATCCTATGCTGGATACGGAGTTTCCCACAATAGATTGGAAGGATCCTTACAGATTAAGTGATGCGGAAGAGGAAATGATGCTTAGGTTAAGGCATGCTTTTATGAGGAGTGAGAAGCTTCAGCAGCATGTAAGATTTCTCTATAGCAAGGGCAGTATGTATAAGATCTTTAATTCCAATTTATTATATCACGGTTGTGTTCCCCTTGATGAAAACGGTGAATTTAAGAAGGTTATACTTTTTGATAAAACCTACAGCGGAAAGAGTCTTTATGATGTGTTGGAGTCTTATGCAAGGAAGGGATTTTACGGTGAGGATAATGATGCGGAATGTATAAGGGGTAAGGATATTCTGTGGTATATATGGACAAATCCCAATTCTCCGGTATTCGGTAAAGAAAAGATGGCCACCTTTGAGCGGTATTTTGTGGAGGATAAAGCTACTCATAAGGAGAAGAAAAATAAGTATTACGATCTTCTGGATGATGAGGAGACTATAAATAAGATAATAAGAGAATTTGGTTTGGACGAAAGAGTATCTCATGTGGTTAACGGTCATGTTCCCGTTGAACAGAAGAAGGGAGAAAGTCCTATAAAGTGTGGAGGGAAACTGTTAGTTATAGACGGAGGTTTTTCTAAGGCATATCAGGGGAAAACGGGAATTGCCGGTTATACACTTGTATATAATTCGCATGGAATGTGGATAGCTGCCCATGAGCCTTTTGAGAGCAAGGATGCAGCCATCCGTAAAGAAACCGATATAGTATCGGATTCCTTTGTTGTTGAAAGCTCGTCAATAAGGCTTCGGGTTGCGGATACGGATACCGGATATGAGATACGGGAGCAGATATGTGAACTGGAGGATCTGTTGGAAGCGTACAAGGATGGTGTACTTGTTGAAAAATCATAATGAGACGTTAAAGATACAGGTTTTTTATAAGTTGATGTAAAGGTTCTGCAAAAGAAAAAACAGACGGGGAGTAAGTTGATGTATGCGGTTCAGACCTTGTATAGATATTCATGATGGTAAAGTAAAGCAAATTGTCGGTAATAGTTTAAGAGATGATGGGCGGGGGCTGTCTGAGAATTTTATATCGGATAAAGATTCGGTTTATTATGCCGATATATATAAAAAGTACGGATTAAGGGGTGGGCATATAGCCATGCTTAATTCTTCTGCTTCATCCGGATATATGGATACTAGGAATCAGGCAATAAAGGCCCTTAATACTTTCAGGGGAGGTCTTCAGGTAGGTGGAGGGGTAACTGCTGAAAATGCAGGGGAGTTTATAGCCGAGGGTGCTTCTCATGTAATTGTAACCTCCTATGTTTTCCGGGAAGGTAAAATAGATTTTGGTCATCTTGAAAGATTGGTAAAGGCGGTAGGTTCAAAACATCTGGTACTGGATTTGAGCTGTAGGAAAAAAAACAAAGAAGATCGGAATTATTATATAGTTACTGACAGATGGGTAAATTTTACAGACGTAGTATTTGACGAGAATATATTTGACAGACTTTCGGTTTATTGTGATGAGTTTCTGGTACACGCAGTTGACGTTGAAGGGAAAAAGTCCGGAATCGATGAGAATGTTCTCGGTATTTTGGCAAATACACCATATGTTGTTACATATGCAGGCGGTGTATCAAGTTATGATGATATAAGGCTTATTAAAAAAACAGGAAGAGGGAAGGTTGACGTGACTGTAGGCAGTGCACTGGATATTTTTGGTGGACATCTTAAACTTACGGAGGTTATTGAATGTACTCGATCATGATACTGGATAACAGCGAAGTCGAGCTTGTTATGATGCAAAAGTCACTGGAAAAAGAATACAGTGTGATGCCCATGAATAACAGTAAGCAGGCATTAGCCAGGCTTAATAAAGCAAATATTATGCCTGATATTATTATACTTGATGTTGTATTGCAGGGGGTAAGCGGGTTTGAGGTGTTGACCCGTCTTAAAACCGCTGAAAAAACCAAAAACATAAGGGTTATTTTCATTTCCGGAGATAAGGATTCCGCTACGGAAGTCGAAGCTTACAGGATGGGAGCTGCCGATTATATCAGAAAGCCTGTAAATACACAGATATTAAAGAAGCATATAGAAGTACAGGTGGAGCTTCTTGAAAGTAAAAAACAGATGGGAAATTATTCCGGACAGCTTCAGCAATCCATGGTAGCGGCCAGTCAGAATACTCTTAAGCTGGAATATTTTATCATTGGTGTTATCACAGATCTTATTACCGTAAAGGATACCTTTGCCGGGATGAGTTCCCTTGCGGTTTCCAGATATATGGGACTGATCCTTCGCGAAATGCTTATGTCGGGGATAAATTATGGTATCGATCCGGCTGATTTTGAATTGATCATTCTTTCTTCACAGCTTCATGATATGGGTAAGATCGGAATTCCCGATTCAATATTGCAAAAGACCGGGAAATATACGGATGAAGAATTCGAAATGATGAAACGCCATACGGTTTTGGCGGCTAATGCTATTCAGAGATATTCTTATCTTATTCCCAATTCCAAATTTCTTAATTATACTTATCAGATGGCAAGATTTCATCATGAGAGATATGATGGAGGAGGTTATCCGGATCATTTGATGGGGGCCAATATTCCTTTACTTGCGAGGATCCTGGCAGTTGCGGATACTTATGATGCTCTTGTTTCAACAAGATCCTACAGACAGGCAAAGACCCATGAACAGGCCTATAATATAATTACCCAGGCAGCGGGACTTCAGTTTGATCCTACTGTTGTATCGGCTTTTCAAAGAGCTCATATGGAAATCTATGAGATGTCAAGACAGCTTGAAATGCTTGAAGCAAAGAATCGGCAACAGCAGATGAGTGCACAGGCTATGACGCAAATGCCGCCTGCAAATGCACCGGGAGGGGCAGGAAAATAATCTTTACAAGAAAAGTTAAATGTGATAATATTTAGAGGATGTTATTTTATCAATTATTATTTTATTTTTTGGAGGTACTATAATGAAAGGTACAGTAAAGTGGTTCAATAACCAGAAGGGATACGGATTTATTTCTGATGAACAGGGACAGGACGTATTCGTACACTACTCAGGACTTAATATGGAAGGTTTTAAGTCACTTGACGAGGGAGCTTCAGTTGAGTTTGATGTAGTTCAGGGTGAAAAGGGACCTCAGGCAACAAATGTAACAAAGTTATAATCCGGTTCTACAACTTGTGCCTTTTCTAAGATATATACATTGTGTTTTTTTAGATTACATGGGTTTATGTTAAGGGAAGTAGCAGTCGTATTACAAGAGATTAAGAGAACAGAGGTGTATTCACATCTCTGTTTTTTTGTTGAAATACATGGGGTTTTAAGGTAAAATTATTGATTATGATTCAAAAGGTAGATAACAGTTGAAAAAATTAAAAAATCGTACCAAATTATATATATTTCTTGCGGTTTTGGCAATAACCATTTTTTTGCTGGGGGTTTTGCTGGGGGTTCTTATAGGTAATGCCATAGGTAAGAAAAAAATAATGGGATATTCCGGGGAGATGGAAAAAGAAGCTTCGGGAGAAGATATATCGGAGGAGATTGAAGATATGCAGGAAGAACAATCCGTGGTTGTAAGTGAACCTTCTGCCAATGTGACCAATGTGTATATCCCAAAGAGAGAACGAATCTTCGGACATATTCCCGTTAATTCATATAAGTTGGAAAACTTCTATCCGGAGGACGGATTTATGGCTTATCATGATGATGCAGGTAATAAAATTTCCTGGCTGGGCGTAGATTTTAGTTATCATCAGGAAAATGTTAATTGGGATGAATTGGAAGCTTCGGGTATTGATTTTGTGATTTTAAGATGCGGTTACAGGGGATATTCCGAAGGCGGATTGGTAAAGGATGAGAAGTTCGACGAGTATGCAACCGAATGTAATAACAGGGGAATTCCTCTGGGAGTATATTTTTTTACTCAGGCAATAAGTGTAGAGGAAGCTGTAAGAGAAGCCGAATTTGTAATAGAGACGATCAGTGATTATAAGATAAGTTATCCGGTTGCATTTGATACCGAATATGTTTCGGATGATTCGGCAAGGACAAACCTGGAAGATATAGGGGAAGAATTAAGGACAGATATGTGCCATGCATTTTGTAAGAAGATTAAGGAAGCAGGTTATTATCCTATGATCTATGCTTCGGAGAATTGGATAAGAAGGGAACTGAATTATGAAGCCTTGCAGGAATATGATTTTTGGGCACCTCAATATCTTGATAAGAATGATTTTATGTATGATTTTACCATATGGCAATATACCGAAAAGGGTTATGTACCCGGAGTGGACGAGCAGGTGGATCTGGACATAAGTATGGTTAATTATGCGGAATTTGTTCCGGCTATGCGGGAGGCTGTATTAAGTAACGGAAGTATATTGGAATACTCCTCGGTAGGCGGAGATAACTCCGGAGGAGACACCGGAGATAATTATGAGTCCGGCAGTGAAGATATTGTTATAACACCTGAAGTGGATGTTCAGATTGAATGATTAAACGCTGTACAGGTTATAAGGATATAAATGTTTAATGTAAGTGGTTTTTTTGAAGTGGTTTATAATGGAAGAAGAATTTAATTTTCAAGGTACAGAAGATAAAAAGAAGTTTGCATTATTTGTAAATGTTAATAAACGGAGGCGGAAGTCTCCGTCTGTTTCGGTACCCGAAAACGGATCCGCTCAGGAAAATGATTTTATGTTTGAAAATGTGGAAGGCGGGTACAATGGAATAATAGAAGACGATGATGATGATGACCGCAGAAGTATAATCGGAGACTTAAAAGATTCTTTCAGGCGAACGAAAAGGAAGAAGAAAAAAAGAAAAAAGGATGAAGACGAATATTATTATACAGATGATACTTATGATTCGATTGAAGGATATGCGGACAGGGGAATAGACAGAAGGGGGCGTTCGGAAACATCGGCAGCTCCTGTAGAGATGGTTTATCCGGATAGATCGTCCGAAATGATTATCGAGGAAAAGACAGGGGTCCATTCCGAGAATAAGAGCGAAAAAAAGGGCGGAAAAAAGAGCACAAAAAAATCAGAGGAGACCTTCGAAAGTCCTTTGGAGAAAAAAACGCAGAAGAAGCCGTCTGTGACCGAAAAAAATGACAGTAAAGAAAGGAAGGCGGAAAAAAAGGCTGCAAGGGAGGAAAAAAGCGAGAATAACAGGCAGGGAAAAAACCATAAGCTGGAAATAAAGAAAACGGATGTGGCTGAAGAATTGGAATATATAGAAACGATGCCGATAATATCGGATCAGGAACAGTATATAACCGACAGGGAGAAAACCGCTTCGAATAAATCTTTTTTATTTCCGGTTAAAGTATCGAAAAAACAGAAAAAACATAAAAAGAAAGATGAATACATTCCTTATTCGGAGGCACCGACCGGTAATTGGAGTGAATTTGCATCTGCAATGGTAAGTGAACCGGTCATAAAAGATGAAAAGTATTCAAATGAGATAACGCAGGATTTCGCCTACGAGGATGAAAGAGATCGGACGTCCTTTAAGGAAAAAGAAGAAGATAGCAGTAAAAAGAATATAAACGGTGCTCAGGCCGTTACGGAAAAAACGGAATACAGAAAGATAGATATAAGTCAGGAGGAAGCAAGAGGGATCATACCCTATAAAGCTTTAAGGAAATTCTGTTATGAATTTGCAAGGATACATGGATCCGGAGTCTCGGTTGTAGGTACGTTACGTATTGTAAAGGAACAAACCGATGATGAAGATCTAAAAGATGTTTTAAACAATATGTATGAAGGTATTAAAGATGGTGAGGAATTATATGAAGCCATGAATAGAAACGGTTGTTTTCCGGTGGCTTTTACCATAGCGGTTTCCGTTGCGGAAAAAAATGATATGCTTTCGGTATTGTTTGAAAGATTCGGTAAAATTTATGAAGCGGAAGAAAAAAGGATAGAAGCATCCAAAACCCGGTTTTTCCATGCCGGATTTACTGTAGCTCTTACAATGGTTATTATGCTGGTCATGGTCCTTGTAATATATCCGTCCTTTTTTGATATATTCAGTGCGCTTAACATATCTTCCGATCCCTTTGCGGAGGGGCTGCTCAGGGCGGCACAGATATTAAGGACTGTATGGTGGATGGTATTGATCGTTATCATAATGGTTTTTATTATGATAGTTTTATATAAGACCGTAGGTATAAATGAGTTTAAACAAAGACCGATAGGTGAAAAGAAGGTCCGATCCAGCGCATACAGGAGAATGGAGATATACACCAAGTTCGCAAGATATATGAATGCATTACTTGAAGTGGGTGTAGTGGAAAAAGATGCATTATTTGTAACTGCTCATTCTTTTTACGAATATCCTTTTATAAATGATAAACTGTTGGATGCGGCAAATGCTGCTGCAGGCGGATCTACATTGTCTAATGCATTGTGTGTTTTTGACTTTTTCCCATTGATGGTCCTCCAAATGATATCTGTCGGAGAAGAAATGGGGAATACTTCGGGGATGCTTAAATATATAGCGGATTATTATGAGGCGGAAGCGGTGTCCGAGGCTGAAAAACAGCAGAGGAAAATGGAACCGGCAACAATAATATTTATGGCGGTTGTAATGCTTCTGTTTTTGGCCGGCATGCTTTTTCCGCTGTTGTCCCTGTTTAATCTTGTTAAAGGAATCTAGAATATGAGATCATATCATAAACAAACTGTGTTTGTAATATTTTTTATGAGTATCACCGTTATTTCGGTGGTACTTGTTTATATACAGATGATCGGTGTTACGAAAATGCTTGCGGATAAACAGCAGGTAAAGACCATGGATGATGAGTTTGATAATAAAGAACGTATTCTTAAAGAAAGATTTCAAAATGTTCTTTATAAGGAGGCGCAGGATATCTATAAGGAAATGGGGCAACCCGGGAGTGCATACAGAGAAGAATATTACAGACAATATATTAAACGTATAGATGGGTTATATGGAAATGAGGAAAAGTTGAAGGATATTCTTAAGAGCTGGTTATCCGAGGAGACTGATAATGCAGTAGTGATAGGAGATGCTCCGAAGCCTCATCTTGAAATGGATTTTGATGAGGATAGGGCGGTGATGTCGTCTGTTAAAATAGAAGATATTATTTTATGGTACATGGAGGACGGAGAAGTTAAGGATCAAAGAATGTTCGATCTTACGCTTGAGGGCCCCAAGTCAGAGTTTGAAGATGAAGAAGTAAGTCTTTATGATTATAATCTTATAGGATTTAAGGGTATATATATAACCGGAGACACATCATCGTTTATGGGAAATACATATGCCGGTACTCATCTTTATGAAGAAGGAAGAGAGGAAGAAGTTGAATACGGAGAAAAAGATCCCTATGGAGGTATAAATGTATTAAGAACTCAGATGGCTTTTTGCGGTGATGTTGTCGCAACGGAAGGTGATATTAATATAAAAGGATCATTTGTTTCTTTCGGTGATGAAGAAGATAAGATTTGTTTATATGCCAATACGATGAATGTACAGGATGATTTTACCCTGGAAAGTGAATATAAGCTTAATGGTAAAGCTTTTTTAAGGGACGGATCGGTAAAGTACACAAATGAAGCATATTATAAAAAATTATTTGATCTTATGAAGGAAACTGAGGGGCGCATAAGTGTTATAATGTCATATTACGGCAGTGATGAAGATCCTGCCTATACCGGAAATTATCAAAAGATAATTTCAAATGAAGATGTGGTATTAAAGAAGGATTATAAGGGAGTTATAATAACTGCCGGAAATATTACGATAGAATCGGATATAAATACGGAAGGTTTATTGATCGCAGGCGGCCGGATTTATTTAAAGGGTAATAATAATATAGTTTCCGATCCTGATATTTTGAAGGATATAATGGAATATGAAGAATCAAATGGTGGAGCGGAGAATTCCGGATTCGGAAGGAATATCGGAGATTATATAAATAAATTATAGAAATATTGCGTGATTTTTTTCTCAAAATCGAAATAATACTTGCAATTATAATCACGTGGTGATATTATCATAATTAATTAAGTTTGTGACAAGCATATGGAGGTATTTATGGCAGGACAAGTAAAAATTACGTTATTCAACGGATTTGGGATTTATATGGATGATAAGCCGATTTTGGAAAATCTGTCGAATACAAGGAAAACAAAGTTGTTTTTGTGTTATTTGTTATTAAATAAAGATAAGGCGATCTCACATAAGGAATTATTTGAATTATTGTGGTCGGGTGAGGATTATGCCAATCCCGGAACGGCTCTTAGAACATTGTTGTATCGTTACAGAGCTTTGGTGGAATCATCCGGTATAGATGCATTATATAATTCGATAATAAGCAGAAGGGGTGCCTATCAATGGAATCCCGATCTTGCGGTATCTATTGATATTTATGATTTTGAATCGGCTGTTGATAATGCAATGGGTTATATCGGCGAAGAAAGAAGAAAAGCAGAGCTTTTAAAGGATGCGATGAAATTGTATACCGGAAATCTTTTGCCGGATTCAAATGAGGAGCATTGGGTGGTTCCCAAAGCGGTTAATTTAAGAGATCGTTATATAAGTGCTGTTTTGGAGTATATAGAAATTATTAAACAGGAAGGTAAATACTCCGAGATAATAGATGTATGTAACAAGGTTCAGGAATTTATTCCCGTATCTCTTGATATTGAGAATGAAATGAATCTTGCCATTCAAAAGGGACTTGAATCCGAAGAACAGCGGGATGAATATAATATGTTCCGGGCAGCAGCAAAGGATATGAACAGGATCATAGGCGGTGTTAGGGAAGAAATGGAAACGGATACTTCCGAAAATACGGCTTTTGTATGTGAATATGATATGTTCCGGGAAGTTTACAGACTTCAGAGAAGGCTTTTGATGCGTACGGGAGAAACCATGTTTCTTACAATGGCTACTTTAAGATCAAGGATCAAGGATCGTCATGAGCCTCTTAAGAATGAAAGAGCAATGAATGCATTGCTTGAGTGTTGTAAGCATGAACTTCGTATGGGTGACAGTATATGCCGGTATTCGGATGATCAGTATGCAATAATGTTTCCGGTGGATTCATATGAAAATGCGGTAAAGGTAATGGAACGCGTCCGTATGAGTTTTTACAGAAAAAGCAATCTGAATGAATACCTTCTGGTGTATAAGATATGTCCGCTTAAAAATTCCAAGGAATAATATTTCCGGATATGGTTTTTAAGAAGCGGGTGTAAGGTTGACATTAAACAGGAGTGGTTATGATTACTAGACGTAAGCGTATAGGAGTTCTGATAGGCAGTGCCATGGCAGAATATATGAAAAATATACTCAATGGTATGTATCAGGCATCAAATGATCTGGGAATTGATCTGGTAGTATTTGCCGGGACCCAATTGGCATATAATTTTCTTGATGGTGGTGAAATTGATAAGGATCATGATTTTGTTAATACGCTTATTCGATCTCATGTGAGAAAAAATGAGCTTGACGGGATGATCATAACTTATGGTTCATATTCGGTATTTATGGACGAGCCGACAAGGAAAAAACTTCTGGATATGTATAGTGACATTCCATATATACTTATAGAGGAGTTTACCGATAAGAATAATACCGGCTATCTTATAAATGATAATTATAACAGCATGCGTAAGATTGTTGAGCATATGGTGATTTTTCATGGATATACCCGCTTTCTGTATGTCGGAGGAAGAGCAGATAATAGAGAAGCGATGGAAAGACAAAGGGCCTTTGAGGAGGTTCTTTTGGAAAATGATATTTATTTTGATCGGAATATGATCATAGATGGGGATTTTTTTGAGGATTGTGATGATAAGGTAGAACTGCTTCTGGATCGAAATGATAAGCCTGATGCTATAATATGTGCAAATGATCTGATGGCTTATGCGGTTTACAGAGTACTTAAAAAAAGAGGGATTCCGATAGGAAATCCAAGAATAATCCCGGGGGCCATCGCGGTAACGGGTTATGATGATGATATACGTGCCGCATCTTCTGATCCTCCCTTAACTACAGTTATGCAGGATTTTTTTTCGGAAGGATATATGGCTGTCGAAAAGATATTATTGTTGCTTAGAGATGGTGTGGTTGAGGGTGGTATTGTACCGACCTGGGTGCAGAAAAGAGGCTCTTGCGGGTGTAATGTCGGTAAGCAGCATAGATACTCCCCCATGAATGAGACTGAAAGAGCAAATCCGGAGTTTTATGCCGTAAAAGTAGCGGAACTTATGCGTGAGAATATAATAATATCCAATGTTAAGGATGAGATAAGTGATAAAATATATGATATGCTTTATGAAGCGATCTATAAGGATATTCTTATGTATAATGGATTTATTTCGGAAATTCTGACAGCAGATGTGGTAGTAAACCAGCTAAGAGGACTTATAGATTCCCGGTATCGGAAGTACATATCATTGCATTCTCTCATAAGTGCCTTTTCGGATTATGTTTCGGCACTTATACATGCTTCCGATAATCAGAGAGCAGTGGTAAGTTTTTCGGATATACTTGTAGCGGGGATGAAATATCTTCAGAATTGTCTTCTTAATACTGCGGATGTTGAAACCGTTAAATATAAAACGGAAGCATTGCAGTTATCTTTAATATCCAGAAATATGAGTCTGGTTGCCGGAGTTAGTGAAGAAGAAATGTACAGAGTGGCTTTGAGTAAAATGGATTTTTCCGATAAGTCGGATATATATATATTCATTAGTGATGAGCCGGCTTGCCATGTTTTCGGCAACGAAAATTTTGAACAGGGGGCCTTGAGGCTTGTAGCTTCAAAGGATGTGGTTAACGGGATCATTACCTATTCAAAAGAAGAAAGACCATTGGTTGACAGTGGTGAAATGATCCTGAATTATGCGTCCAAATACGGACAGGATAAGAGTAACCGTTACTGCATTGCCGATATATATCATGCGGATAAAATGTACGGAGTTGTTATCAGCAGAATGGAAGATGAGGATGTAATATACCTTACATTGTTGGCACTCCAGATAGCTATGATGCTTTCATATAAGTGATTTTCGGATAATAAATACGCCCCTGTCTGACAAAGTCAGATGGGGGCGTATTTTTATATCTGTTGATTTTTTGAAAACAGAAATTTAAGTAATATCGGTGTGGCTATGGAGGAAACTATGATCAGAAGGATCACACTGGTAAAATAAACCGGTTGCAGTAATCCGACAGAGAGACCTTTTTGGGATACTATCAAGGCAACTTCGCCACGGGTCATCATACCTATTCCTATTTTTAAGCTGTCCAGAGATGAAAAATGACATAATCTGGCAATTGCTCCGCAAGCTATTATTTTTGTGAGCAGCGCGACTATGACAAAGGCTACCGAAAACCATAAAATTTCAGCGGAAAAATCAGCTATATCGGTTTTTAGTCCTATACTCGCAAAGAAAACAGGACCAAAGAGCATATATGAATTAATGTCCATTTTTTCTGCTATATAATCCGAATCTTTAATGCTGCAGAGGATTATTCCGGCAAAATATGCACCGGTAATATCGGCTATACCGAAGAATTTCTCGGCTATGTATGCAAAAGCAAAGCAATAAGCAAGTCCCGCGATGGGAATCCTTCGCGTATGAGGCCATCGCTTATCCACCTTTTTGAAAATTTTGAAGGATATAAAACCTATAATAAAAGAAAAAACAAAAAATAACAGAGTTTCCCAAATTACATTTCCTATATGTGAATCCGGAGTTCTCATACTGATAACAAAAGTCAAAACTATTATACCTATGATATCATCGATTATTGCCGAGGCCAAAATGGTTGTTCCGACCCGGCCTTTCAGATAACCCAGTTCTTTAAGGGTTTCAACGGTGATACTCACACTTGTGGCAGTCATTATGACGCCTATGAATAAAGAAGTAATAAACCCGGGATCGCCAATGGGGTTAAAACCGTAAATACACATGTGCAGCAGACATCCTCCGGCAAGGGGAACAAATACACCACCGCAGGCGATCAAAAAGGCTACGGGACCGGTTTTTAACAGTTCTTTAAGATCCGTGCCCAGTCCCGCTGAAAACATAAGAAGGACAACGCCGATTTCAGCCATTTCACTAAGAAAAGGTGTGGGTTGAACGATATTTAACAGACTTGGACCGACTATCAGACCTGCGATTATTTCACCTACAACCTGAGGTGCTTTTAGCTTTCTTGCACCTATGCCGAAAATCTTGGCAAAAATAATGATTATTGCCAGACTTTTAAAGATTTCATAGGTATTAACGGCATTATTCATATTCATATGCTGTCTCCTTATATACTGTGCTTATATTGTCTTATTCAGTATAGATATGAAATATCGGGTTAACAATGTATGTTCTGACGATTTTTAAAGTCTGTAAGAAAAAAAATGGGTCATTTTGCATTAAACTTGTCCGGTCATAATTGCAAGGGAATTTAAAATGTGATAAACTATTTTTGGAATTATTTGGGTAATTGCATATTTTTGAATATGTAGTATCGGGAAAGGATAATATATTAGATGGGTATATATGACGGCTTTAGTGATATACAGATAGATGTCCTTAAGGAGATTGGAAATATTGGGTCGGGAAATGCCTGTACGGCTCTTGCCATGTTGTTAAATACGTTTGTGGATATGTCTGTTCCGAATGTGAGATTTCTGGACTTTGAGTCGGTTAAAGAATTTCTCGGTGGTGATAGCGCTGAAGTTTTGGGTATAAAGATAGGGGTTAAAGAAGACCTGACCGGGATGATGTTTCATATAGTCAAGAAGGAATTTGCTTCGCGTATAATCAATACATTTTATCCTAAAGAGCTTAATAATTTAAGTGAGCTTAATGATATGGATCTTTCTGTTTTGTCAGAGATGGGAAATATTACATCGGGGGCTTATGCTAACGCGCTTGCATCATTATCAAATATGAAAGTTGATATAATGATTCCGGAGTATCATGTGAATACTGTGGGCGAGATACTTAAGATACCTCTTAAAGAATATGCTGAAGTTGGTGATAAGATACTTGTCATAGATGAACAGTTTATAATGGGTGATACAAAGATCACAAGTAATATGCTTTTAATATTGGATGGACAATCGTTAAATAAACTGTTTGCCAGTCTTGGCATAGTATCGTAGATGCGAAAAGTTTTAAAAAGTGTATGTAAAGAGGAGCGCAGATGAATCCCAAGATAAAAACCGAAGCCTGCGATCATTTGTTTGATGCTATTTTGCAGCTTCGTAATAAGGAAGAATGTTATATTTTTTTTGAAGATCTATGTACAATAAACGAGATAATATCCCTTTCGCAAAGATTTGAAGTAGCAACGATGTTGAGAGAAAAAAAGACTTACGTAGAGATAGCCGAGAAGACAGGGGCGTCAACCGCAACTATAAGCAGAGTTAACAGATCACTTAATTACGGTAATGACGGTTATGATATGGTTTTCGGAAGATTGAAAGAAAATGAGTAATATTATTTAGGAGTGATCACGATAAGAAAGCAGGTTGTTCGGACCTGCTTTCTTATGTTATATTGGTAATGTTGTTTTTGTAAAAAATAATTAAAGAATGTAAGGTAGTGATATGAGTAATTTAATTGATATGTTAAATGATAAACAAAGAGAGGCGGTTCTGTGTACGGAGGGACCACTGCTTATATTGGCAGGTGCCGGTTCGGGTAAAACCCGGGTGATAACAAACAGGATAGCTTATCTGATCGAGGAGTGTAATGTTAATCCGTATAATATTATGGCCATTACATTTACAAATAAGGCAGCCGGTGAGATGAGACAGCGAGTGGATGAAATGGTAGGTTACGGTTCGGAGAGTATTTGGGTTGCAACCTTTCATGCTACCTGTGTAAGGATACTCAGAAGGTTTATCGATAGAATAGGTTATGATAACAATTTTACTATTTATGATACCGATGATCAGAAAACAGTTATGAAAGGTATATGTAAACGTTTAATGATAGATACAAAACAAATGCCCGAAAGAGCATTTTTGACGGCAATATCCCATGCAAAGGATGAACTTATGACACCTTCTGACTTGATGCTGGAGGCTGCCGGAGATTTTGGAATGACACAGGTTGCCAAAGTGTATGCCGAATATGAGAAGGAATTAAAGAAGAGTAATGCACTTGATTTTGATGATCTGCTTATTAAGACAGTGGAGTTGTTTAAAGCCTGGAGTGATATCCTTGAAACCTATCAGGATAGATTTAAATACATAATGGTGGATGAATATCAGGATACAAATACCGTACAGTTTGAACTTATTAAGTTGCTTGCCGATAAACATAAGAATATATGTGTTGTAGGGGACGATGACCAGTCTATATACAGATTCAGAGGTGCCAACATCCGTAATATTCTTGATTTTGAAAAGGTATATAAGGATGCTCGCGTTATTAAGCTTGAACAGAACTATCGTTCAACCCAGATTATTTTGGACGCTGCTAATGCAGTGATATCCAATAATGCGGGCAGAAAGGAAAAAGCTTTATGGACGGATAAGGCGGAAGGGGTAAAAATTCGTTTTAAACAGTGCAGTACAGCGTATGAAGAGGCCGAATATATAGCGGGTACGATAATGAAGGAAAAGAAGGAAGCCCTTTACGACTATAAAGAGCAGGCTGTTTTGTATAGGACAAATGCTCAGGCGCGAGTACTTGAGGAACAGCTTATTTTGAATGGTATCCCGTATGATGTGGTGGGAGGAGTTAATTTTTATTCAAGGAAAGAAATAAAGGACATTCTTGCATATCTTAAAACTATTGATAATGCAAGAGATGATGTGGCGGTTAAACGTATCATTAATGTACCCAGGCGGGGAATAGGTTCCACAACTATCAATAAGGTTCAGGAATATGCCAATGAGAAGGGAATTACTTTTTATGAAGCCCTTAAGTGTGCGGATGATATTTCCGTGCTTGGCAGAAGTGCGGCAAAGTTAAAGCCTTTTGTGGATATGATACAGGTGTTTAGAAGTAAACAGGAGTATTTATCTTTGGAGGAACTGGCAAAGGATATACTGGATACCACAGCATATATTGAAAATCTTGATGCTGAAAATGAGGAAGATCTATCGCAGAGAAAGGAAAATATTGATGAACTCATAAATAAGATCGTTGCTTATGAGGAAGAAAAGGATGAGGATGAGATATCTTTGTCCGGTTTTCTTGAAGAGGTTGCACTGGTTGCGGATATAGACAGTGTTAATGATGATAATAATAAAGTATTGCTGATGACTCTTCATAGTGCCAAGGGTTTGGAATTTCCGCATGTATTTTTATCCGGTATGGAGGAAGGCCTTTTTCCGGGATATATGAGTATAACAAGTGATGATCCGACGGAAATGGAAGAAGAAAGAAGACTGTGTTATGTAGGTATAACAAGGGCGATGGATGTACTGACCATAACCTGTGCAAGACAGAGGATGGTAAGAGGAGAAACTCAGTACAGTGCACCTTCGAGGTTTGTTAATGAAATACCGTCAAAGCTTCTGGATATGAAGGTTCCGGGAAGGGGACAAAGCTTCGGAACAAAGGTTTTAACAGATAATACCGTATTTAAGCCCCAGGCTATGGGGCCTTCGGAGCGAAATGCGTATGCTAAGCCATTTATAGCCTCGGTTAATAAAACGGCAAATTTAACTTCTACAATCGCCGGCTCAAGCCGGCCGGCTGCGAAAACTGGAGCAGTTCGGCTTAATAACGGGTTTGTCAAGTCGAATGGTAAACCTGCTATAGCATTGGGAAAAGATATGATTATGCCGGATAAGCCGGAATATGAGATCGGGGATACCGTAAGGCACATTAAATTTGGGGAAGGCGTTGTTAAAGAAATAAAAAAAGGTGTTCGTGATTACGAAGTAACAGTGGATTTTAAAGGCTTTGGAGTAAAGAAAATGTTTGCGGGATTTGCGAAATTAAAGAAAATATAAAAATATATTATGGTAAAAAGTATTGCTTTTTTTAGATTGGTGTGCTTAAATGAGTTAAGTAGTGTTCAGAGTTCAAATCGGCACATCGGCACAGATCGTGGTATATCCCGATATGAATATGGTGGTAATTATGAATAAAACAAAACCGGTTTTTAACGGATGATTATCATCGTTTTTATTATTGAAATTATATAGGAGAGATGTATGGGGAACAGAGCAAAGTATGAAACACTTGCGTTGGCTGTACTTAAGGACCTGGCAAAAGCGCGTGGGATCAAAGGTATTACGGGTTTGAAAAAGGCGGATGTAATAGATGCAATGTGTAAAAAAGATGATGAGGATGCAGCTGCGACCGCGGATTTACCTGTTGAAACTGTGGTAAAGGATGATAAAGAGAAGCTTTTAACAGAGGATAGCGAGAAGACACCTAAGAAAAAAAATGTAAAAACTAAAAAAACACAAATATCAAATAAGCACACAGATAAAGAAAAACAAGTCGTAGATGAAGCGGTAGAAAAGAAAGAAATAAAAGAAATAAAAGAATTTAAATCCCAAAACACTGATAACAGTAAAGATACCAAAGAAAATAAAGACAATAAAGACAATAAAGATAATAAAGATAAGGTCAATGGTACTGCAGTTGAAGAAAAAGCTCCGAACGGGCCGGATACAGAGCTTTCGGAAGAGAAGAAAACTCTTGACAGCGGTATCGAAGCCAGTGGGATACTGGAGGTGCTTTCCGATGGATATGGTTTTATAAGAAGTGAGAATTATCTTCCCGGAGAAAATGATGTTTATGTAGCACCTAGCCAGATAAGGAGATTTTCTCTTAAAACCGGTGATATTATAACGGGAAATACAAGAATAAAAAACCAGAATGATAAATTCGGAGCGTTGTTATATATTAAATCCATTAACGGATTAACTCCACAGGAACATAATAAGAGAAAGAATTTTGAAGATCTGACTCCTATATTTCCCAATCAGAGACTTAAGCTTGAGACTGCCGGCGGATCTGTGGCAATGAGGATCATGGATCTTATGTCTCCCGTTGGTAAGGGGCAAAGAGGTATGATAGTTTCTCCTCCTAAGGCGGGTAAAACCACTTTGCTTAAGGATGTTGCCAAATCCGTTAAGAAGAATAATCCTGAGATGTATCTTATAATACTTCTGATCGATGAGCGTCCTGAGGAGGTTACGGATATTAAGGAAGCTATTGAAGGCCCCAAAGTTGAGGTTATTTATTCTACTTTTGATGAATTGCCGGAGCACCATAAAAGAGTCTCTGAGATGGTTATCGAGAGGGCAAAGCGCCTGGTTGAAGCGGGAGAAGAGGTTATAATCCTTCTGGATTCCATTACAAGACTTACGAGAGCTTATAATATGACGGTACCGCCGAGCGGACGTACGTTATCAGGTGGTCTTGATCCGGCAGCTCTTCATATGCCTAAGAGATTTTTCGGTGCGGCCAGAAATATGAGAGAAGGGGGAAGCCTGACTATCCTTGCCACGGCACTTATTGAAACCGGTTCCAAGATGGATGATGTTGTATATGAAGAATTTAAAGGTACCGGTAACATGGAAATGGTGCTTGATCGCAAGCTTTCCGAGAGGAGAGTATTTCCGGCGATAGATATTCCTAAATCCGGAACGAGGCGGGAAGATCTGCTTTTGGAACCGGAGGAACTTGAAGCTATAAATATTATTCGTAAGGCTTTGAACGGTCTTAAAGCTGATGAGGCGGTAGAAAAGGTGCTGGATATGTTTGTACGTACGAGAAGTAACCGGGAATTTGTGCAAATGGTCAAGAAGATAAGATTTATTTAGAAAACTCTTGCACAAAAAGGCAGGTCGTGGTATTATAATTCAAGTGCGTTGACGGAAGTCATCATGGGCATTCATGTGTTCATGAATACATAAAGATATTTATGATTTAAGTGAGGTGATATCATGAGAGAAGGAATACATCCCAATTATCAGCAGGCAACCGTAACTTGTAACTGTGGTAATACTTTTGTTACGGGTTCGACAAAACCGGAGATCCATGTTGAAATTTGTTCCAAGTGTCATTCGTTCTATACCGGGCAGCAGAAGAGTGCCAGAGTAGACGGACGTATTGAGAAGTTCAACAAGAAATACGGCGTAGCAAGCAAATAATGAGGTTACAGGGGCTGAGGCATTTACCTCAGCCCTATTTAATTTTTGGGAGATTTAATTATTATGAAGAAGAGAACAGATCATTATTCCGGAATAGGCGGTCAGGCGGTTTTAGAAGGTATAATGATGAAAAATCGAGACAAATATTCGGTAGCTGTAAGATTACCTAACGGGGAGATCAATGTAGCTATGGAAGAATATGAATCCTTTGCACCATTTGAGGGTCTTAATAATATACCGTTTGTAAGAGGTATATTTAATTTTATAGATTCCCTTATTCTGGGTACCAGAACTCTTAATTATTCGGCTTCTTTCTATGAAGAAGATGATATTGACAGAAAGAAGAAGGATGGTCCCGGGGTAGGAGAAAAGATTATTTCCGCTGTTACGGTTATAGTTTCTTTGATCTTTGCTGTAGGATTGTTTATGCTTTTGCCCTATTTTATTTCCCAATTTGTCAGAAGATGGATACTTTCCGATACGGTCATTGCTGTGGTTGAAGGTGTTGTCAGGATAGTGATCTTTGTGCTGTATCTTGTTTTGATATCTTGTATGAAGGATATTAAAAGAGTATTTATGTACCATGGAGCGGAGCATAAATGCATTAATTGTATTGAACATGGTCTTCCGTTAACGATCGAGAATGTGGCAATGTCATCAAGACAGCATAAAAGATGCGGAACAAGTTTTTTGTTTTTTGTTGTATTTGTATCTGTGGTATTGTTTGTTTTTATAAGAGTTGATGATCCTGTTATGAGGGTTGTTGTAAGAATACTTCTTTTGCCGGTAATTGCGGGAATTTCATATGAGATAATAAGGCTGGCCGGCAGGTCCGATAATGTGATCATAAGATTTTTGTCCGCGCCGGGTCTTATGCTGCAGAAACTTACAACCCGTGAACCGGATGATGAGATGATCGAAGTGGCAATTGTGGCGGTTGATGCCGTATTTGACTGGCGTGGATATCTTAATGAGGAGTTTAACTACACACTATGAAATTGAAGGAGCTGAGAAGTGAGGGCGTAAGACTTCTTGAACAGGCCGCGGTGGTCAATGCTGCTTATGATGCAAGGATTCTTTTGGAGTACACTTTAAGAGAAAATATAGATTATTTACTGCTTCATGGTGATGATGGTATCGGGAAAGAAGATGAGGACAGATATCTTAAGTATATTAACAGGCGGGCATTACATGAGCCTTTGCAATATATAACGGGATATCAGGAATTTATGGGGCTGAAATTCTGTGTTGATAAGGAGGTGCTTATTCCTAGACAGGATACGGAATGTCTTGTTGAAGAGGCTATGATAGAAATACAGGATAATATGCGAGTCCTGGATGTTTGTACCGGTTCGGGATGCATTATTATCAGTCTTGCCAAATATAAGAACGGGCTTTATGCCGTGGGTTCCGATATTTCCGACGGAGCCTTGGAAACAGCCCGGTCAAATGCACTTTTGAATGAAGCGGATGTAAAATTTGTAAAAGGTGATATTTTTTCGGGTTTACATAATTTGGAATCCCCCTTTGATGTTATAATATCAAATCCGCCTTATATAAGAAGTAAAGAGATAAGTACACTGATGGAAGAAGTCAGAGACCATGAACCGGTTCTTGCTCTTGACGGTGGAGAAGACGGTCTGGATTTTTACAGAAGGATATTGGAGGAGACGGATAAATATCTCTTACCGGGAGGTATTATATTGTTTGAGACAGGTTTTGATCAGGGGATAGAGGTTGCTTCTTTATTGAAGGAAAAAGGGTTTATAAATATTGATATAATTAAAGACTTAAACGGTCTTGACCGTGTTGTTAAAGGACGCCGGGCTATATTGAAAGGGTCTAAGGATTAATACCCGGAAAAGGCCCGGAATGGGTATGGCGAGTATTTATTGCAGCTTTGTGTGAGGATAAAAGTATGTTTGATAAGCTTGAAGATATTGTAATGAGATATGAAGATATAATGAATGAACTGAATGAACCCGGAGTAGCGGACAATCAAAAGAGGTTCAGGGCTCTTATGAAGGAGCAGAGTGAGCTTACTCCTATTGTGGAAGCTTTTAAAGAATATAAGAAAAATAAGCAGGACATAGAGGACTCTCTTATGATGCTTTCCGAAGAATCCGATGAGGATATGAAAGAAATGCTTAAAGAGGAGCTGGCGGCTGCAAAGAAAAATGTCGAAGCCATCGAAGAAAGATTAAAAATCCTTCTTTTGCCAAAGGACCCTAATGATGATAAGAATGTAATAGTTGAAATACGTGCGGGAGCCGGTGGTGATGAGGCTGCTTTATTTGCGGCCCAGATATACAGAATGTATGTTCATTATGCTGAAGGCAGACGCTGGAAGGTTGAGACCATGGAAGTCGAAGAGATCGGTATTGGCGGAATGAAGAGTGTGACTTTTATGATAACAGGAACCGGTGCTTATTCCGTAATGAAGTATGAAAGCGGAGTTCACAGAGTCCAGCGGGTTCCGGAAACCGAATCCGGCGGCCGCATTCATACCTCAACCATAACTGTAGCGGTTATGCCGGAGGCGGAAGAAGTAGATGTTCAGATCGATGAAAAAGATATCCGTATCGATGTTATGAGAGCATCCGGTAATGGGGGACAATGTGTAAATACTACTGATTCCGCAGTGCGTTTGACTCATTATCCCACAGGGATAGTGATCTACTCACAAACGGAAAAATCACAGCTTCAGAATAAGGAGAAGGCATTTGCGCTTTTGAGAGCTAAATTATATGATATGGAGCAGCAAAAAGCACATGATGCGGAAGCTGAGCTTCGTAAAAGTCAGATAGGTACAGGGGACAGATCCGAGAAGATAAGGACTTATAATTTTCCCCAGGGCAGAGTGACGGATCATCGGATCAATCTTACTCTGTATAAGCTTGATAAGATAATAAACGGTGATATACAGGAAATTTTGGATGCCTGTATAGCAGCAGACCAGGCGGCAAAGTTATCACGTATGGGTGATGAATGAGAAAAACAAAGGATATAAAGCCGGTTTATATGTCTATTGGATATATATAAGCCGAGGCCAGTTTTTCGGTATATTCATCCTGGGGCAGGGGTTTATCGAAGAGATACCCCTGTATCATATTGCAATTCATTTCTTTGAGGATCCTTGCCTGTTCAACGGTTTCGCAGCCTTCGGCAATAACATTCATTCCCAGACCTGTTATCATAGTAAGGATAGATCCCAATATTATCTTGTCTTTTGAATCTTCGGTGGCAATATTATCAACGAAGGATTTATCTATTTTGATTACATTAACATGGAGATCTTTGATAAGGCTTAAGGAGGAGTATCCGGTCCCGAAGTCATCAATGGAAGTCCTGATCCCATGATCGTTTAGGTCATCGACAAATTGTGTCATTGCTTTAAAATCATCCGAGGTAGCACTTTCGGTCAATTCGATTTCCAGATAATCAGGGTTTATCCTGTATTTGGTCAGGATTGAGATAACATCATTGATGAGGTCCTGATTTTTAAGGTGGTGTTTGGAAAAATTAACGGATATCCTTGGAGGTGTTATTCCGTTTCTTAACCAGTTTCTTATGTCTTCACACACTTTTTCCAATACAAAGAAATCAAGGTCACAGATTAAACCTTCTTCCTCCAGAATAGGTACAAACATGCCGGGCGGTAATATTTTTCCGTTATGCTTCCAGCGGACCAAAGCTTCGCAACCGGCTATTTTTTTTGTAATTACATTTACTTTCGGCTGATAATATACCAGAAATTCTTTGTGGATAAGTGCAGTACGGAAACCGGAAACAACTTCACGGTCTTTATTTATTCTTTCAAGGATACTGTCTGTAAACCATTCACAATCTGAATCGGCTATCTTTTTTGCATAAATTAAGGATGCATTGGCGCGGTTAATGGCCTCTCCCACGTTGCCGCTCAGAGCCGGTAAGGGATATATTCCGGATCTTGCCGAGATGCTTAAAGTTTTGGTTTTATTATCGTTTACTATGGAAATATTTATATTGGATATATAGTTAATATATTCCTCGACTCTTTCGTTTTTTAAAAGAGCAACAAAATTATCGCCTCCAAAGCGGGCAATGATCTCGTCGGAAGAATAAAAATTCTTGAGTTTTTTACTGTATTCTTTAAGAACCGAATCTCCGGCTTGTGATCCCATTTGCTGGTTTATATAGTTGAACCCCTTCAGATTGGAAAAGATTAAAGTGTACTTGTTTAAGATCCCGCGAATACCCAGATCGTTGCTGAACTTCATAAAATATGCAGTGTTGGGCAACTGAGTCATATAATCGGTAAACTGACGACGGTTAAGCAGTTCATTGGTGATTGATCTGGTTATTATCAGATTTATATATTTGATGATAAAATCAAGCTTTGTTTTATCATCGACAGTGTAATTATAACCCTTTACAGGAAAAACAACATAGTAGATGTTTCCTTTTTCCTGATTTTTTATACAGCGGGTATGAGCAAAGTGTTCATGACCATCATTGGATTCATATAGAATACGGGTTATATTATAATCCTTTAAATCCCGGATCGGACCGGAAAATTCTATCTTAATTTCAAACTTGCCAAGATGAAATTCATCCGCTATATTGTTAAGTGCATCGGGTGTCAGGTTTAAAATGTCATCCAATGATACAGTTTCGATCTGCATAGCATTAAAAAAGTGCAGAAATCCTTCGCTGCATAATATATTCATATTGAAACTCCTGTTATTGTGCACACAAGGACTTCCGATAGAGGAGTCCTTGCGCCGGGTATTTATATAATAGTTATAATGTCATAGTTTCAGCACTTATATGATATCATGCGGCGGAGCAAAATTCAATTATGATAGATATGGGCGGACTACAATATATCGGAAAGCGGTAAGGGTAATGGGAGAATGAGAAATAAATATGATCATATGGTTGAAACGGTGGATATTGATGAGAATGGAGACAGACTGCTTATAATAGATCAGACTTTGCTTCCGGGAGAAATTAAGGTTATAGGACTTAAAGATATTAAAGATATCCGGGAAGCTATTTATTTATTAAAAGTAAGAGGAGCTCCGGCAATAGGAGTTGCTGCAGCTATCGGTATATATGTGGTTTCAAAAAACAGTAATATAAATGATCGCAGGGATTTTGATGCCAAATTCAGAGAAAATGCAGCTTATTTAAACAGTGCAAGGCCTACTGCGGTTAATCTTTCCCGGGCACTTGAGAGGATGGAGAAGGTACTTGAGGATAATAAAGATATTGAGGTTTGCCGGCTTCTTGAAAAATTAAAGGAGGAAGCTTTAAAGATAAAGGAAGAGGATACCCGGATGTGCCGGAGCATCGGTGAAAATGCACTGGGTCTTTTAAAAAAAGGAGATACCCTGCTTACCCATTGTAATGCCGGCCAACTTGCAACCTCCAAATACGGAACGGCTACAGCCGTTATGTATCTGGGAAAAGAGAAGGGTTATGATTTTCGTATTTACTGTGATGAAACAAGACCTCTTCTTCAGGGGGCAAGGCTTACTGCATATGAATTGTCCTGTGCGGGAATGGATGTAACATTATGCTGCGATAATATGGTTGCTTCTTTGATGAGACAGGGGGTCATTGATGCGGTTTTTGTAGGTTGCGACAGAGTTGCTTCAAACGGTGATGTGGCAAATAAGATAGGTACATCTGTAGTTGCAACGGTAGCTGCCAGATATAAGGTGCCTTTTTATGTATGTGCTCCATCGTCCACCATAGATCCGGATACGGCAACCGGTGATGACATTGTTATCGAACAAAGACCGGGAGCCGAAGTGACGGATATGTGGTATGAAAAAAGAATGGCGCCCGATAATATCAAAGTATATAACCCGGCTTTTGATATTACGGATAATGAATTAATAACAGCGATAATCACGGAAAAGGGAATCTATCGTGCACCATATTTCTTTGGAAGAGAATTTATATAAAGTAAAATAGTCACATAAAAACATAATATAACAATAATGGAGAATCCGGATAAAGAAATTGTTACGGGCTCTAAAAATAGCAAAAGATTATATAATTTTTACATATATCCACCAAACATAGGGCGGCATATTGTGAAAAATAACGAAAAATAAGTTCTTTTTTTGATCGGAGAATTATAAATATATTAAAAAAATATATAAAATGATGCGTGACGCAGTGACAATAGTAATCAAATTGTCCAATTTGTTGTAAAGGATAAAGCCCCGGATACAAGATATTGATTCTTGACAATGTGATACTAATGTTGTAAAGTTCTTTCAATGGCATTTCGGTAACATTTTATTAAATCCGGAGAATAATATATTATTGCCGAAGGCTTAATTGGTTTGGACACGATATGCGCTGATGGGTTGTTGTATTTTGTGTCGGATGAAAGGGGTGCTTATGATGAATGAATGTAAAATCAGATTAGATCTTAATAATGCAGGTGAATTTGTGCAGAAGGCTTCAAGGTGTGATTTTGATATAGATATATTTTATAATCATTTTGTAATTGACGCAAAATCCATGTTGGGAGTTCTCGGATTGGATTTCTCAAAGATCCTTACTGTTAAATACGGAGGAGAAAATCCTGATTTTAATATGATGCTTCAGAGACTTGCAGTGGGTTGAGAATAGGTATACATCATATGATCCTCGGTATTTAAATTGAATATTGTATTACGGGAGGCTGTTTTACAGCCTCTTTTTGTTGACCTTAATTTGAGTGGTTTTTATTTACGAGGTTTTGTTTTAAAAGGTTCGTATGTTATAGTGTAAATAATAAGGAGATAAAAATGACAGACACTTCGGTAAAAAGCACAATAACGGTTTCTGTAAGGTATCTTGTTGAATTTATGCTCAGAAGCGGAGATATAGATAACCGGAAAAAAAGCGGGCAGGATGTTCAGTTAATGCTGGAGGGTGCCAGAATACACCGTCTGATCCAACAGAGGATGGGGAGTAATTATCATCCGGAGGTGTATTTAAAACATATTATAGAATTTGATGATTATGATATCCGGCTCGAAGGAAGGGCAGATGGTATAATTACGGAACAGGACCGGATAATCATTGATGAGATCAAAACTATGTATATGGATCCGGACAGACTGAGAGCGCCGATAGAGGTACATCTGGCTCAGGCTAAATGCTATGCATATATTTATTCCATACAAAATGAGATACCGGAAATTACAGTAAGGATGACTTATGTTAACCAAACAACTCTGGAGATGAAGTATTTTCACGAAACATATACCCAAAACGAGTTAGCGGTCTGGTTTGTCCGGTTGATAAATGAATACAGGAAATTTGCCGAGTTTGAATTTGAGTTTCAAAAAATAAGAAATGAATCCATACATCTACTTACTTTTCCTTTTGATTACAGGGAGGGTCAAAAGGAGCTTGTAAGCCAGGTGTATCAAACCGTAAAAAATGGCAATAAACTTTTTCTTGAAGCTCCCACGGGAGTGGGTAAAACGGTCTCGACCGTATTTCCGTCCGTTAAAGCCATAGGTGAGGGGCTTGCGGATAAGATTTTTTATCTGACGGCAAGGACGATAACAAGAATGGTAGCGGCGGAATGTTTTGATATTCTCAGAGGAAGAGGTCTTAGGGTAAAAAGTGTTGTTATAACCGCCAAGGAAAAAATATGTCCTTTGGAAAAACCGGATTGTAATCCGGAAGGCTGTGAATGGGCAAAAGGACATTTTGAGAGGATAAATGATGCTCTTTATGATGTTTTGGTGCATGAGGATACGTTTTCAAGAGAGGTTATAGAGAAATATGCTATGCTGCACAGAGTATGTCCTTTTGAACTGAGTCTGGATATTTCCCTGTTTTGCGATGCGATCATCTGCGATTATAATTATGTATTTGATCCGAATGTTTATTTCAGAAGATTTTTTTCGGATGGAGTAAGCGGAAAATATATTTTTTTGGTGGATGAAGCACATAATCTGGTGGACCGGGGTATGGAGATGTACAGTGCCAAACTTTACAAGGAAGATTTTCTTACATTAAAATCACTTGTCAGGAATACGGATAATATGCTGAACCGGGCGCTGGGGGGATGTAACAGAAAGCTTCTTGCATTAAAGAGAGAGTGCGAGGATTTTAAGGTATTGGAAGATATATCGGATGTTGTAATGTCTCTTAATCGTCTTATGTCGCGTCTTGAAACCTTTATGGATGAACAGGAACATTTTGAAGATAATGAGGCGGTGCTGGAGTTATATTTTAAGGTCCGCCATTTTCTCAATATGTATGAAAATATGGGAGATGATGATTACCGGATATATTGCGAGAATTCCTACGATGGTGATTTTATGCTTAAATTACTTTGCATCAATCCTTCCGCTTCCATCAGATCAAGGCTTAATAAGGCAGCCGGAACGGTTTTCTTTTCGGCAACACTTATACCGGTAAATTATTATAAAGATATGCTGGGAGCCGATGAACGGGATCGTGCCGTATATGCACATTCAATATTTGATGAAAAAAAACGGGGCTTGTTTATAGGCGGTGATGTGAGCTCGAAATATACAAGGCGTAATGAAACGGAATATTACAGGATAGCATCCTATATAGATGAAATATGTTCTGTCAGGTCCGGAAATTATATGGTTTTCTTTCCGTCGCATGCATTTTTGGGGGAGGTTCTTAAATTTTACAGAGAGTACTTTGAAAAGAATACAAATCTGATCCTGGTACAGAAACCGGTGATGAGTGAAGAGGAAAGAGAGAGTTTTCTTGAATATTTTAAATCGGAGAACCTAACACCCTCGGTTTATGATACTACTATAGGTTTTTGTGTAATGGGTGGAATCTTTTCGGAAGGTATAGACCTGAAAAATGACAGTCTTATAGGTGCCCTCATAGTCGGAACGGGCTTACCTATGGTAAGTCATGAAAAGAAGATCCTTAAGGAGGCATATGAGGAGAACGGACTTAACGGGTTTGATTATGCCTACAGATACCCGGGTATGAATAAGGTCCTGCAGGCAGGGGGACGTGTGATACGAACGGTCGAGGATGTGGGAATAGTTGTCCTTTTGGATGAGAGGTTTCTTCTTACGGAATACAGGGTTATGTTTCCCAGAGAATGGAAAAAATATGAACGGATAAGTCTGGAAATCGCAAGTGAAAAAATAAGTGAGTTTTGGGAAGGAAATAATTAAAATATATCGTCACATATAAATGATAAAAATATGTTGAACATCAATTTGATTTAAGGATCCGCAGATGTCTGAAAACGGATAATTTCTAACAGGTGTTGGTTGAATTGTTTTGCTTTTTGCGGTATAATTGCCTTAAAAGCATATTGCATCAGGGGGTAACGGTATGAAGAAACAGAACAATAAAGAGAAACGTAAGATAGTGGATAAGCCGGTTAAAACAACTTCACCGGCTAAGAATGATGCACAAAATACCGTCAAGGGCAAAAAGAAGAAAGATGATTCTAAAACTTCATTTTTTAATTCTATTTGTTTTAGGATCATGATGTTGGTCATTCTTTCGGTTGTAGCTGCAGTATTGTTGGTGTTGGTTCTTACGATCACGAAGTTTAAAAAATCCATGATCGATCAGTTAAGTACGCAAATGCTTTATATGGCAGAAACCGAAAGGGATGTGGTGGATGTGGAAACCGGAGGTGTAACGCAAATGGTTTCGCGTTATGCGGAGATTCTCGATCCGGTTAAGATAGAAGGATATTTAACGACCAATATCATGCTTGTGACCTCTGATGGAATTGTTAAATACAGTCAGGATGAGATAAAAGCGGGGACCACGGTTACGGCTCCCGAAATATTGGCATTACTTACCACAACGGATAGCGGAATTGTGAATTTTAAGGATGAAGAGGGTGATAAGATCGCAGGCTACGCTATGACCAAGGTTGGCTATCTTTTGGTGTGTGAAGTTGAAAGAAACGAGGTTGTGGAAAAGGTTGATGTGATCAGAAATACTGCAATTGTAGTAGCTGCGGTGGTTATAATCATATGTGCTGTTATTGCATATGTTCTCAGCGTGATGATAGTGAAGCCCATAGGAATATTGAATGAAGTTATAATACGTACTTCCAAGTTTAATTTTGTAAAGAGTAAGAGAGCGGACCTGCTGTGTAAACGTAAGGATGAAACGGGTGCAATGGCACGTGCGGTGGTCCTTATGAGAGCTAATCTGTCAAAGATTGTTGGAAATATTGAGGATGCAAGTTCGAGGATTGATGGAAATGTCAATCAGTTACAGAATGTAACCAATGTTGTTAATAATATGTGTACCGATAATTCCGCAACTACCGAACAGCTTGCTGCAGGAATGGAAGAAACCGCAGCTACCACAGAGAGTATTTATGCTAATATCGGATATATGCAGAATGGAGCCAAAGATATTACGGTATTATCCGAAAAGGGTGATGAGCTTAGTGTTGAGGTTATGGACAGAGCGAATTCGCTTAGGGATAAGACAATGGATGCAACGAGACGTACTCAGGAGACCTATAATTCGGTTAAGGTCCGTTCTGCCAATGCCATAGAAGACAGTAAAGCCGTTAGTAAGATCAATGAGCTTACGGAAGCTATTATGTCTATATCATCCCAGACCAGTCTTCTTGCGCTTAATGCAAGTATTGAAGCCGCAAGAGCCGGGGAAGCCGGACGCGGATTTGCGGTAGTTGCTACGGAGATCGGTCACTTGGCAGAACAGACATCTAAGTCGGTTACGGATATTAACGGAATAGTCGGAGAGGTTAATGCGGCGGTGGCAAATATGACGGCTTGTCTTGAAGAAACCACGGATTTCCTTGAGAAGACGGTTCTTACCGATTATGCTGAATTTGCAGAGGTAAGTGAGCAATACAGCGCGGATGCAATGGAATTCAAACGCAGCATGAATGATGTGCATGAATCTATTATAAACCTTGCTGATTCTATATCAAAGATATCGGATGCTATGTCGGGAATCACATCCACGGTAGGTGAATCAACTCTTGGGGTTACCGATATTGCCGATAAGACTACGGATATGGTAACCAGAACCTCTGAAACCAATAATCTTGTGGAAGAGAGTTTGCAATGTGTTGAACAGCTTAAATTAATAGTTGGTGAATTTACTATTGAATAAAGAAGGGTATTTGTAATAGAATAGGGTAAGTGAGGCTGCGGAATGCTCCCGCAGCCTTTTATATTAACGGATCAGGGTTTGATCAAAGGAGGCTTTATGAAAAAGGTATATATTGATGGCAGTGCCGGTACAACAGGATTACGTATAAATGAAAGATTTGAAAATAGGGATGATATAGAAATACTTCATATAAGTGAAGAATTAAGGAAGGATAACAGGGAGAGAGCAAAATTTCTTAATGAAGCGGATATAGCTTTTTTGTGTCTTCCTGATGCGGCAGCTATAGAAGCGGTTTCGCTTATGGATCCGGATAATGACAAGACTGTTATAATCGATACATCTACAGCTCACAGGACGGATCCCGGCTGGGCTTATGGTTTTCCGGAGTTATCATCGGAGTTTAGGGACAGGATAAGAAGCAGCAAAAGGATAGCAGGTCCCGGATGTTATGCTTCGGGTTTTATTATGATGGTATATCCGCTTATAAAAGAAGGAATAATATCGGCGGATTATCCCATTGCGGTAAGTGCTTTGTCGGGGTATAGCGGAGCAGGAAAGAAAGCCATAGCTGTTTATGAAGGGGACGATAAGCCAAAGGATTATAATGCACCCAGAGAATATGCTTTATCACAGCAGCATAAACATTTGAAGGAAATGAAGGCTGTATGCGGACTTGTGCGGGAACCTTTGTTTACACCTGTTGTTGATGATTATTACAGTGGAATGCTTGTATCATTTCCCATTTATTCTTATTTATGTAAGAAAAAAGTAAAGCCTGAAGAGTTAAGGGAAATATTGGCTTCTTATTATTCGGGAGAGAGATTTATCAGGGTTATGCCTTATGGTGCAGAGGCTGACGGTAACGGATTTTTGTCGGCTTCGGATATGAGCGGAAGAGATGATGCAAAGATCTTTGTTACAGGTAATGACGAAAGACTGCTTGTATGCTCCAGCTTTGATAATCTTGGTAAGGGAGCTTCCGGAGCTGCTATACAGTGTATGAATATAGTTCTTGGTTGTGATGAAGCTAAAGGATTAAATATATAAATCAGGAGAGAAAATTATGAAGATTGATCTGTTTACTATCGGCCCTGTTACTGTACATGGATATGGCCTGATGATAGGAATCGGTTTTATGCTTGCGGTGTTAATAGGAGGATACAGGACTAAAAAGCTGGGATTGTCGGAGAATGATTTTACAAATATTGCGATCTGTCTTTTGCTGTTTGGATTTCTCGGAGGAAAGCTTCTGTATATTCTGGTCAACATAAAACAATTTATACAGACACCGGTTGAACTTCTGGGGTCCGAAGGTTTTGTAGTATACGGAGGTATAATAGTCGGGATTATATCTATTTATATCTATTGCAGGATAAAGAAGCTTTCGTTTCTTACATATATGGATATGATGACCCCCGCAGTTGCAATAAATCAGGGTTTTGGAAGACTGGGATGTATGATGGCCGGTTGTTGTTACGGAAGAGAAACTTCTTCGCATTTTGGCATGGTTTTTCCCGAAGGATGTCTGGCTCCGGCGGGAGTAAGACTTATACCTACTCAGTTAATGTCTGCGGTTTTTGATCTGCTTATGGCGGCTTTCCTTATATTTATGACAAAAAAGGTAAAGTATAGGGGAGTGATATCGGGATATTATCTTATTTTATACGGAGTCGGAAGATTCCTGATCGAATTTTTAAGAGGTGATCTGGAACGGGGAAGTGTGGGAAATCTGTCAACATCACAGTTTATATCCGTATTTATGATTATTTTTGCCATAGTATATATATATCTGGTTAATAAAAATAAGTATGAGATTGAATATGAGACTGAATTAAAAGAAAAGGCGGAATGATGGATTTATTCGATTTTTCCGAATTTTCTGAAATATCTGAAAACCGCTTTACCAAGGATTTTTTCTTTGTATACAAATGGATGCTGCCAGAATCTTGAGTCGGCAGACTGGTTACGGTTGTCACCCATCATAAAATATCCGTCTGAGGGAATGGTTACGGGACCGTAATCACCCATTGGATCGACGGTTACATATGGTTCTTCGAGAGGTGTGGAACTTCCGTTTATATATACTTTTCCGTCTTTAACTTCAAGAGTTTCACCGGGAAGACCGATAACTCTTTTGATAAAGAGCTGCGATTCGTCATCGGGGAATTTGAAGATCACTATATCTCCGCGTTCCGGGTCGTGATTATTGTAGGCCAGACGGTTTCCGAAAATCCTGTCTCCGGTCATAATGGTGGTTTCCATGGAAGCGGAAGGAATAACGGCATTTACGATAAGAAACATATTTACAACAACAGCAACCACAACAGCAATTTCAAGAATAAGGATCCATTCCATGATCTCGCGTTTGATCTCTGCTTTAGTCATTTTTTGCGGTTTGTTTGAATTGTTGTCGGCGTTCCGAGACATAAGTTTATTCCTTTGAATGATAATAACCTGATAACCGGAAACAGAGATTGGGAATCTATTCCCGTTTGACACTATTAGAGTATTATAGTACAATCGAAGCCGAATTACAAGCCAAACGATAGTGGGCAGGTTTGGGCTGAGGTGTATAAATGTTATTTAATTCATTACCGTTTTTGTTCTTTTTTCCGGCTGTGGTAATTTGCTACTATTTAATACCGCAAAAATACAGATACCTGTGGCTGCTTTTTTGCAGCTATTTTTTCTATGCCTGTCAGGAACAGTCGTTTACGGTACTTTTGATGATCTCTACGGTAATAACATGGTCCGCCGGAAGACTTGTTTATAATGCAAAATCCCTGTGGTATAAGAAGCTGTACGTAGCCGTGGGTTTCTTTTTGAATCTGTTCATTCTTTTCTATTTTAAATATTCCGGTTTGATATTTATGTTAACGGGAAGAAAAGAAGGCATTAATCTGATGCTTCCGGCCGGAATCTCTTTTTATACTTTTCAATCCTTATCTTATATAATGGACTGTTACCGGGAGGAGGTAAAACCCGAAAACAATATTTTAAAATATGCTTTGTTTGTATCCTTTTTTCCCTGTATTCTGTCGGGGCCCATCGAAAGATCGAAGAATTTTCTTCCAAGGATCGGTAAAGAGGTGAAGTGGGACAGTATAAGGATAAAAGAGGGCCTGTTTTTAATGCTTTGGGGCTATTTTCTTAAAATGGTGATAGTTTCAAGACTGGATATACTTGTGGATCAGGTTTACGGGGGCGGCCGGCCCGTGGGAGAAACGGTTCTGTACAGAGGAATTCCCATGTTGATAGCAATGTTTGCTTACAGCTTTTATATTTATTGTGATTTTGCCGGTTATTCTTTTATTGCCATAGGTGCTGCCAGAATACTGGGATTTGACGTGATGAGAAATTTCAGGCAGCCTTACCTGGCGGTTTCGGTGGCGGATTTTTGGAGAAGATGGCATATTTCATTGTCAACCTGGTTCAGGGATTATTTATATATTCCGCTGGGAGGTGGCAGAAAGGGAACTTTAAGGCGCTATATAAATATTATTATTGTTTTTGGCGTTAGCGGAATATGGCATGGAGCCACTTTGAATTTCCTTATCTGGGGATTGTTACATGGGATATATCAGGTGGTTGGATATATGCTCCTGCCGGTTAGAAGAAGGTTATCGGATAAGCTGTTTTCAAAGGGACATGAACGCATTGAAAAGATCCTCAATATGTTGTTTACTTATGTCTGCGTAAGCGTAGCCTGGATGTTTTTCAGGGAGAAAGACCTTTCTTTGGTAATTGATCAGATAGGCAGGACTTTTAGCGGTATCAGACTGACTGAATTGATTGACGGAACGTTGTTTGATCTTGGTCTCGGAGTTAATAATCTTGTATTTGTAATTGCATCATTATTGATACTTATAACCGTTGATCTTATTTGTGAAAAGAAGGATTGCGAGATATATTCGATTTTTAATACTGCTCCGGTATGGATCAGATGGGGATTTTATTATATTTTATTTATAATGATCCTGTTTTCGACCAATCTGTCGACCCGGGAATTTTTGTATCAGGGATTTTAGGTTAAGGTTATTATGTTTGAAACGGATACCTTTGGTATTTAGATTATTTTAGCGGGATATATCTGATGAAAGAAATGGGAAGATTTATACTTAAGTGCATATTGGCTTTACTGCCGCTTGTCTTTCTGGTGGGCTATATCTGCATTAATCCCATGGGGTATATGGATGAGGAATTTCCCTCCTGGTATTATACAAAACAGGTTGAAAAAGGGACGGAGAAGTTTGAGAATATTTCCGATACCGTGCTTATTCTGGGGGATTCGAGGGCTATGGCGGATATAGTGCCTACGGAAATGGGAGAGAATTATGTAAACCTTGGAATGGGTGGTGCCACATCGGTGGAAATGTATTATACCCTTAAGCATTTCATTGAAAACAATGGGGTGCCTGACAGGGTATTTATAATGTTTGCTCCTTTTCATTATTCATATATGGATAATTTTAAGACAAGAACATTATATTTTCATCATTTGAAGTTTCCCGAAGTACTAAACATATATAATGAGGCCCGGGCTTTAAATAGAGAAGGGATAAATACGGAGGCGTTTGCAAAAGTCGATCTTCCGTATATTGTAAGCTGTTATTTAAGACTTCCTTCGGTTTATCTTCCGGCCCTGATTAATTCCGGGGGATTTGGAAGGTATTCTGAAAATACGGATAAATATGATCAACAGGTTAAAATGAGAGGACATGGTCTTTACGGCGTTGAAGATGGGTGTGATGAGCTTAATTATGAGGCAAATTATACCGGGATGAAGAAAGAAGGCGATCATAGGATCATTACCGTTTATTTCAGAAAACTGATGGAATTATGTATGGAAAACGAAATTGAATGTGTTGTGCTTCAGACTCCTATGAATGAGGCTTCTTATAATGCCTTGGATAAAGGATACGTTTCCGAGTATTTCAGCTATATCAACGCCCTTGCCAAAGAGACACAGGGGGTATATTTTGAGATGGAAATTCCCTGCTATTCCAATGAATATTTTGGAGATGCTTCTCATTTGAATGAAAAGGGAGCATATGTATATACACAGGAACTAATTGGCAAGTATATTAAACAAAATAAATAAAAATATATAAAACTTGTATAAATTAACAGTGACTTATACAAGATTATGTGGTAGAATAGCAAAAGTAGTGTATATTTATAATAATGTTAAAAAGGGATATTAATAAGGGAGGCATTATATAATGAAGAAAAAAACTATCAGCCTTATGCTGGCACTGTCTGCAGTGCTTGTATTTAGTGGTTGTGCAGGGAAGGAAGAGCCTGAGGCTCCCGATGCGGAAGTAACTTCCGATGAGCCTGTCATTTCAATCGTAACGGATGATTCTGCGCCTACTGTGGAAGTATCGGATAATTCCGCCGTTTCCGAGGAATCTCGTGAAGGAATGTATCGTAGTGAGCTGACCAATGAGTGGATTGATGAGTCCCTTAAGGATCAAAGACCCATAGCGGTAATGATCGATAATGAGAAGACAGCACTTCCTCATTACGGAGTTTCACAGTCGGATGTGGTTTATGAGATGACTAACAGTACTGCTAATGATGGTGTTACCCGTCTTATGGTTCTTTTTAAAGATTATAACAGTATTAAACAGATAGGAAGTATACGTAGTGTAAGACCTACAAATCTTCAGGTGGTTCCCGAGTGGAATGCTGTGATCTGTCATGACGGAGGTCCTTTCTATATAGATGATTATATGGCTAAGGATTTTGTTGAGAATTTCTCCGGAACATTCTCCCGTGTTAATAACGGTAAATCAAGAGAATTTACGGAATATATTCTTGAGGGTGATATAGATAAGAATTTTGCATCTCATCCCAAATATTCCAAGACATATAATGATTATCATTCGGAAGAGCCGCATTATCTCTTTGCTTCGGATACCGAGCCCAATGATCTTAGCCAGTATTCGGATTCTAAGTCGGCAAAACATATACAGATGCCTTATAAGCATAATAAACCGTATTTTGATTATGATGAGTCGACGGGATTATATGCATATTCGGAATACGGAATGGCGCATACAGATCCGGGTAATAATGATCAGCAGCTTACATTTAAGAATCTTTTGATCCAGAATTGCCGTTATGTACAGTTTGATGAGAACGGATATATGATGTTCCATTCAATAGATTTTAATCGTGACGGTTATTATATAACAAACGGTAAGGCAATTCCCATTACCTGGTCGAAAGAGGATGAGCTTTCCGCTACACGTTATTATGATAAAAACGGAGATGAGATAAAGATTAATACGGGAAGAACCTATGTTGCTTTGGTACCGGATGATATTTGGAGCGGACTTACCATAGAGTAGTCATTGACATGTAAGATAAGCTGAGTGCCAACAACACTTAATGAAGAATAAATAAGAGGGAATTAACTTTTAAAGTTAATTCCCTCTTGTGTTAAAAAACTCAGCAGGATCATTTAAAGTGCATTTTCCAGAATATCTTTACGCATATCCAAAACTGCTGCACGGGAAGCATCCGCAAAATTCTTTTCGCCGTATTTGGCATATTTATCATTTGTATAAGCGGCGATTATTCCTCGCGATGAATTAATAATGGCCCCAAGACCGTCTTTATTGAAGAAATGCTTAAGGTCTTCGCCTTTACCGCCCTGAGCGCCGTATCCCGGAACAAGAATATAAGTATTTGGCATAAGGCTTCTTAACATTTTTCCCTGCTCGGGATAAGTAGCTCCCACAACGGCACCTACGTAACTGTAACCGTTTCCCATACAGTCTTTTCCCCATTTGTCAACCTGTTGTCCCACAATTTCGTACAAAGGACGATTGTCGGCTTCGGAAAGCTTTTGATCCTGAAATTCACCACTGCTTTTATTGGAGGTCTTTACAAGTACAAATATACCTTTTTTCTCTTCTTTACAAACGTTGATAAAAGGATTTATACCATCCGATCCAAGATAAGGATTTACTGTTACAAAATCTTCGTCAAAGCCGTAGTAAGAATTGGAACCTACCCAGACTTTGCCCAAATGCCCTACGGCATATGCTTCGGAGGTGGTACCTATATCACCGCGTTTAATGTCGCCTATAACCACAAGATCTTTTTCCTTGCAGTAGTCAATGGTTTTTTTGAATACATTAAGTCCCGCAAGACCAAATTGTTCATACATTGCGATCTGAGGTTTAACGGCAGGGATCAGATCATATACTGCATCGATTATACCTTTGTTAAATTGCCAAACGGCTTCGGCAGCGCCTTCAAGGGTTTCGCCATATTCCTTATAAGCGGATGCTTTCAAATGTTCGGGTATAAACTTAAGCATAGGATCAAGGCCCACCACTATGGGAGCATTTGTATTTTTAATATTGTCAATAAGTTTATTTATCATATTGCGCCTCCGTTTTGACATTAAATAATATTATTTTCACTGATTATAGAGTGTAGCATAACTGAATCCGGGGGTCAAACTATATATATCGGAGTTTTTTTGGAAACGTTATCGGGTAATTATGGGAAATGGTTCAGAAGGTATCGGGCAGAAGATACATGATAATAAAATATATAAGATATATATGAAGAGGATAAAATACATAAAAGAAATATTTTGCATTTAATCCGCGTTTTCCGTTATAGAAATAGATGGGGATAAAGGCCGGCATCGCAAAGGGTTCCCAAATAAAGGCGGAAGCACCTCCTATGCAGGCAAGAAGTCTCTGTCCGTTTAAAAGATAGAGTATTATTATAGCCAGGACACCATAATAGGAGTAATCCGTTTTCATAAGATAAGCCAGGAAACATCCGGCTGCGGAGACAATAATTGTAAGCAGGGTAATAACAGGCGGCTTAAGAGCTGTCCTTAAACGTATTTTGTGAATTATTGTAATGGTACAAAGAGCTGTTAAAAGGGTAAGGAATATATTTTGATATTCGGGATCAATATGTTTTCCGGAGGCAAGCAGATTAAAAGCATGTTCGGATAATACAGCCATAACAAGGAGTCTTAACATATATTTTTTCAGATTTTTTGTGTGGTAAAAACCCTCTACCAACAAAAAACAATATATAGGAAAAGCAAGTCTTCCTATAGCTCTGCCGGCCTTGTAAACAGAGTTAAAACGCATCATTGTGTCATAGTCAAGGGATGTGAAGAAGCTTCCGTATTTTCGCATAAATATATGCGAAAAGTGGTCGATGAACATGAATACACAGGCCATGATCTTCAGGGTCGATCCGCTTAAAAATCTGTTATTGTTTTTTGGGGCTAATGTTTTTGTTTCTGACATAAGAACAATATAGCATCGTCGGACTTGTAAATCAAGAATAAGTCAGTTATACTAACGAAGATACGGTAGATGATTGAGAGGCTTATAAAGAGAATGTGTAAAAGATTTTTGATGGCATTTTCCGTGATCCTGATCCTTATGTTTTGCGGATGTTCTCTGCCGGGAAATGAAAAAGTAAATCTTGGAATGGAAGCGATTGAAAGACAGGAATATGAAGAAGCTCTTTCTTTGTTTGAGGCAGCTCTTTTACAGGATGAAAATGCCGAGTTGGCATACCGGGGAAAGGGAATAGCCTATATGGGACTTTCAAAATATGAGGATTCGATAAATTCCTTTAAAAGTGCTCTTAAGAGCAGTAACGGTCTGGTAAAAAAGGTAGATATTGATATTAATTATTATATGGCCTTGGCAGAGTATAAAAATGGAGATATTGATAAAGCCCTGGATATATATAATGCTATTCTGGAATATGACGATAAGGCCTTTGAAGCTTACTATTTGAAAGGCTGTATTGAACTTGGTGAGCTGAATAAGGAAGAGGCTCTAATGGATTTTGATAAGGCTGTTGATATTAAAAATTCCGATCCTGAGCTGTTTATAAGCATATATGAAGCTCTTATGGGAGCAGGATATGAAGAAGAAGGGAAAGCATATATCAGCCGGGCAGTGGAAAACGGAGGAAAACTGTCAAAGTATCAATCGGGTCTGTTTGCTTATTATCTGGGAAATTATGATGAGGCCAGAATACTTCTTGAGGAGGCTAAGGATAAGAATAAGGATCCGGAGCTTGTTATGTATCTGGGAAAGGCCTATGTGGCTTTGGGAGATGTAAATTATGCCATAACTCTTTATTCGGATTATCTTAATGAAAACAGTGAAAGTGCGGTTCTGTATAACGAATTGGGGCTTTTGTATATCCGGCAAAAGGAATATGAAAAAGCTTATGAAATATTTGAAAAGGGTTTGGAACTTGAAGATAATTCCTGTATACAGAGTATGATGTTTAATCGGGCAGTTGCCTGTGAATATATGCTGGATTTTAAACAGGCATCCCAATTGATGAGTGAGTATATCGAAAAATATCCGGGCGATGAAAAGGCGCAAAGAGAATATATTTTTCTTAAGACAAGATGATCATATTTAAGTGGCGGGAACGGGACTTAAGGAAGTTCTTTGCATAAAATTTTTCGGGATGAAATTTGTATAATATGCACAATTGAAGATTTGTAATGCTGAATTTTGACTAAAGCGGATATATAACCTCCCCCATTGTTTACAATGTCAGGGAGGCTTTTTTGACCCGAAACAGCCGTGGGTGGTGGTTAACATAAAAACCACAATATATTGTGTTTGTATCAAAAATGCCACATTATATGTTGTGTTTGCGCGTTGACTTTTAAATTGGTCAATGCTATACTGAATCCAGTCGCGGTTTTGACTGATTCAGATTAAACTGCGTTCTTTTTTTCACCTTTATTGCAAAGCTGATTTTGGTAAAAAGAAGGTAAAATTATGATTTTTTACATTTTTAAAGGGGAGGAAAATGAGGAATGTTTAGTGTTGTAAAGAGGGATGGACAGGTTGCCGATTTTAATTTAAGTAAGATCAATAATGCGATCATGAAGGCTTTTGATGCCTGTGAAAAGCAGTACAATAATGATATGATCGATCTGCTTGCATTGAGAGTAACTTCGGATTTCCAACAGAAGATCCAGGGTGACAGGATCAATATAGAAGATGTTCAGGACAGTGTTGAAACGGTTCTTGAGCAGGCCGGATATACCGAGGTGGCAAAATCTTATATCTTATATCGTAAGCAGCGTGAGAAGATGAGAAACATGAAGTCGACCATCCTTGATTACAAAGATGTTGTGAACAGCTATGTGAAGGTTGAAGACTGGCGTGTAAAAGAGAATTCAACCGTAACCTATTCCGTAGGAGGGCTTATCCTTAATAATTCGGGAGCGGTAACCGCAAATTACTGGCTTTCGGAAATATACGATCAGGAAATCGCGGATGCTCACCGTAATGCAGATATACATATTCATGATCTGGGAATGCTTACCGGCTACTGTGCAGGCTGGTCACTTAAGCAACTTATAAAAGAGGGATTGGGTGGTATAAGAGGTAAGATCACTTCCGCGCCGGCCGCTCATCTTTCGGTTTTATGTAATCAGATGGTTAATTTCCTTGGTATAATGCAGAATGAATGGGCAGGAGCTCAGGCTTTTTCATCCTTTGATACCTATCTTGCTCCTTTTGTGAAGGTAGATGATCTTAGTTATCATGATGTTAAGAAATGTATAGAATCTTTTGTATATGGGGTTAATACTCCAAGCCGCTGGGGAACACAGGCTCCTTTCTCAAATATAACTCTTGACTGGACGGTACCGAATGATCTTGCTGAGCTTCAGGCCATAGTCGGCGGTAAGGAAATGGGCTTTAAGTATAAGGATTGTAAACGCGAGATGGATATGATCAATAAAGCCTTTATTGAAACCATGATCGAAGGTGATGCCAACGGACGCGGTTTCCAGTATCCCATTCCCACATATTCAATAACTTCCGATTTTGACTGGTCGGATACGGAGAACAACAGGCTTCTTTTTGAAATGACTTCCAAATACGGAACACCGTATTTTTCAAATTATATAAACAGTGATATGGAACCCAGTGATGTAAGAAGTATGTGCTGTCGTCTTCGTCTTGATCTTCGTGAACTGAGAAAGAAGACGGGCGGATTCTTTGGCTCGGGTGAAAGTACCGGTTCTGTCGGTGTGGTTACGATAAATATGCCCAGGATAGCTTATCTTGCGGCAAATAAGGATGATTTCTACAAAAGGCTTAACCGGCTTATGGATCTTTCGGCGAGAAGTCTTAAGATTAAGAGAGGAGTTATCAGTAAGCTTCTGGATGAAGGCCTTTATCCTTATACAAAGAGGTATCTCGGTAATTTCGATAATCATTTTTCGACTATAGGTCTGGTGGGAATGAATGAGGTTGGTCTTAATGCCAATTGGTTAAGAGCCGATATGACGGATAAAAGAACCCAGGAGTTTACCAAGGAAGTGCTTAATCATATGCGTTCACGCTTATCGGATTATCAGGAACAGTACGGAGATCTATATAATCTTGAGGCGACTCCTGCCGAGAGTACCGCTTACAGACTTGCCAAGCATGATAAGAAGAGATGGCCCAATATAAAGACTGCAGGTAATCCGGGGGATACACCTTATTATACCAACAGCTCACATTTGCCGGTTGATTATACACCTGATATTTTTGATGCTCTTGATATACAGGATGACCTTCAGACCCTTTATACTTCGGGAACGGTATTCCATGCATTTTTGGGAGAGAAGCTTCCGGATTGGAAGGCTGCAGCCGCTTTGGTCAGAAAGATCGCGCAGAATTATAAGCTTCCCTATTATACTATGTCGCCTACATACTCTGTATGTAAAGAGCATGGATATTTATCCGGAGAGCAGAAAACCTGTCCTCATTGCGGAGCGGTAACGGAGGTTTACAGCAGGATTACGGGTTATTACAGACCGGTGCAGAATTGGAATGACGGTAAGACTCAGGAGTATAAGAACAGGGTGGTTTACGATATTGAACATTCATCCTTAAAACGTCCGACTGCAACAGTGGTAAAGCTTTCGGGGGGTGACGGAAAAAAGAATGTAAGTATTGAGCCTGCGAATATAAAGTATTTATTCACAACAAAGACCTGTCCCAATTGTAAGGTAGCCCGTGAGTTATTGAAGAATGAAAAATATGTTTTGATAGATGCCGAAGAGAATATGGAGCTTGCAAGAAAATATGGTATTATGCAGGCGCCTACGCTGGTTGAAGTCAGCGGAGATAATTACAGTAAATATACTAATCTTTCCAATATAAAGAAATATATGGAGGAACATTCACCGCTGGCTATGGTATAGCAGACAGGTTTGCAGTATCATAATATGGTCAAGTATTATAAAGATCCCGTACATATCGGTAGGATTTACCGATATGTACGGGATCTTATACTTTAGAACAGCATTATATATAAACTGCATTGTGAATCAATGAGGTTAAAAGATGATCACCTTTCCCTTTGAGGAAGCATAGGTACATTCGGAAACCTTGTTAAGAGTATTATTTCCGGAGGTTGTTTCCGTAACGGCTTTGACGGCTGCGTTCCAGCTTTCTGAAGGTATGAGCAGGGTGAATTCAACGGATTCTCCGTATTGTGTATCAAGAGTGGTATATCCGTTTTTTTCAAAAAGATATTGGAGCTTTCCTATACCGGTATAATCGGTTTTGATACAGGCTTTAACTCCGGTTTTTTTTGTTATTATTTCGCTGGCATTAAGCCCCTCTTTGACGGCAGCCTGGTACGCACGCACCAATCCGCCGGTGCCCAAAAGTACTCCGCCGAAATAACGGGTTACAACAACCGCGGTATTTTTTAATTCTTCATTTATTAATACTTCAAGCATGGGACGTCCCGCAGTTCCGGCAGGCTCTCCATCGTCCGAGCATCTGGTCAGTTCGGAATTTTTGCCGATTACGAAAGCGGAACAGTTATGTCGTGCATCCCAGTATTGTTTTTTCATCTCATTTATAAATGCCGTAGCTTCTTCTTCGTTTTCTACCGGTCTGACATGACAGATGAATCTTGATTTTTTTTCTGTGATCTGTCCCGTACCGCCCTTTAAAACACATTTATATTCTGACATTGTTTTTCCTTTATTTGGGTTTATTCATAACGATAATACTTTGGTTATTCTGTTAAATTGCATTATTGAGTGTAGCATAACCTTAAATAACGGTCAAATACGGAGTGAGTTTGGACAGCTTTGTTTTTTTTGTTTTATTGTTAAGGGCTTTGTGTTATAATCGTTTAACGAGTTCGTATTAATAAGTATAGTGAGAACAGCGGTTATAGGTTGACCGTTTGGAAGGAGATAGTTATGTTAACTAAAAGAGAGGACATCAGAAATATAGCCATAATAGCTCATGTCGATCATGGTAAAACTACGCTTGTAGATGAGTTGTTAAAGCGGAGTGGAGTCTTTCGTGCAAACCAGGAAGTGGCAGAGCGTGTTATGGATTCAAATGATATAGAGAGAGAGCGTGGTATTACCATATTATCCAAAAATACCGCGGTTACTTATAAGAATACCAAAATAAATATAGTGGATACTCCGGGACATGCTGATTTTGGCGGAGAGGTTGAGCGTGTACTTAAGATGGTAGATGGCGCGATCCTTGTTGTTGATGCTTTCGAAGGGACAATGCCCCAGACTAAGTTTGTGTTGAAAAAGGCTCTGGCCCTTAAGTTGCCGGTTATAGTTTGCGTTAATAAAATAGACCGTCCCGAAGCAAGATGCAGTGAGGTTGTTGATGAGGTATTGGAGTTGTTTATGGATCTTGATGCGGATGATTCCCAGCTTGATTGTCCCTTTATTTATGCTTCGGCCAAGAACGGACAGTCAGGTACGGATCCCGATAATGTAGGTCCCACCATGGAACCTTTATTCGAAGCCATAATTGATTATATACCCGCTCCCACAGGAGATCCCGATGCAGGTACCCAGGTACTTATAAGTACAATAGATTATAATGAGTATGTGGGTCGTATAGGTGTCGGAAAGGTCTCGAACGGTGTGATCAGGGTTAATCAGGAAGCAATTATTGTTAATGCTCATGAGCCGGAAAAACAGAAGAAGGTAAAGGTCAGTGCACTTTATGAATATGACGGTCTGAATAAGATCAATGTTAAAGAAGCAACGGTAGGTTCAATAGTCGCTATTTCGGGTATAACCGATATTCATATAGGGGATACGATTTGCGGGGTTGATGCTATAGAGCCCATTCCGTTCCAGAAGATATCGGAACCTACCATAGCAATGAATTTCATGGTTAACGATTCTCCCCTGGCAGGTCAGGAAGGTAAGTTTGTTACTTCAAGACATATAAGAGACCGTTTGTTTAAAGAGCTTAATACGGATGTATCCTTAAGGGTCGAGGAAACCGAATCCGCGGATTGTTTTAAGGTATCGGGACGTGGAGAATTGCATTTAAGTGTACTTATTGAGAATATGAGGCGCGAAGGTTACGAATTTGCGGTAAGTAAGGCTGAGGTATTATATAAGCAGGACAGTAAGGGCAGAAAGACAGAGCCTATGGAGATAGCTTATGTAGATGTTCCGGAGGAATTTACAGGTACCGTTATCGAGAAGCTGGGACAGCGTAAGGGTGAACTTCAGAATATGACGCCTATCACCGGAGGATATACAAGACTGGAGTTTTCCATTCCCGCAAGAGGACTTATCGGTTATCGAGGTGAGTTTATGACGGATACAAAGGGGAATGGTATCATTAATACCATATTTGATGAATATGCTCCTTATAAGGGAGATATTCAATATCGTAAGCAGGGAAGTCTTATTGCTTTTGAAGGCGGGGAATCCATTACTTACGGATTGTTTAATGCACAGGAGAGAGGAGTTTTGTTTATAGGACCGGGGGAAAAGGTTTATTCCGGTATGGTAATAGGACAGAACGGAAAGCCGGAGGATGTTGAGATAAATGTATGTAAGAAGAAGCAGCTTACAAATACCCGTGCCTCGGGTTCTGATGAAGCCCTTCGGCTTACACCGCCCAAAATCCTCAGTCTGGAACAGGCTCTTGAGTTTATAGATGCGGATGAACTTCTTGAGATCACACCGGATAATCTGAGAATAAGAAAGAAAATACTTGATCCTACACTTCGTAAGCGTGCGGGTTTTAGAAAAGAGTAAACTTAAGGCAGGCATTATTTATAATGTCTGCCTTATATAAATTATAAATATGATATGGAGAAAGTCATGATCGAAGCTGTAATGTTATGTAAACAATTTGAACGTATTAACGAACAAAAAAAGAAGCAAATGTTTTATGCGGTGGATAATGTGTCTTTTAAGGTGGAAGATGGGGAAATATTGGGGATACTGGGACCGAACGGAGCCGGCAAGACGACTCTTCTTCGTATGTTGGCCTCTTTAATGGAACCCGGAGCGGGAGGAGTACGTATAATTACAAAGGACGGCAGGCATATTAGGGAAAGCGTGGAGTTAAAAAAAGAAATAGGATATCTTTCGGGTAATACGAAATTGTATCACAGGATCAGTGTAAGGGAAATGCTTCTTATGCTGGGGGAGATATACGAAATGGATAAGGAATTAACGCTTAAAAGGATAGAAGAAATAAATAATGTCCTTGATATGGGACAATTTATAGATAACAGGATTGAACGTTTATCTACCGGACAGACACAGAGAGCTTCCATCGCTAGATGTCTCATTCATGATCCTTCCATTTATATATTTGATGAACCTACCTTAGGCCTGGATATTGTAAGCTCGGATGCAATAGTTGAATTTATGAAAGAACAGAAGGAAAAGGGTAAGACAGTGGTTTATTCCACACACTATCTTGAAGAAGCGGCAGCTTTATGTGACAGGATCATTATTATAAATTGCGGAAGGATAATAGCACAGGGTACACCTATGGAGATAATCAATAACCTGGACAGTAAAGATCTGAGGGAAGCTTTTAAGAAAATCCTTAATTCCGTAAGTGACTTAAGGGCCAGGACAGAAGGGGAGGAGTAAGGTGAACACAAAGCGTTTAACGGCTTTATTTAAAAGAGAGTTAAGAGACATTTTAAGAGATAAGAAAACTATAGTTATGATGGTTGTTGTACCTATCATTCTGTATCCTCTTCTTATAATAGGAATGGCCTTTCTTATGAGTGCCATCATAAGCGGTCAGGAAGAGAAGACCTACAGTGTGGCATTTTACAAAGAACCTGAGTTAAGCGATAAGATCGCAGGCATACTTGCCGGGGAAGGAGAGGATGAATTCACCTATGAGCTTAAGGTTGTAAAGCTTAAAGGTGATGACGAAGCTTCATATCGGGAAGCTTTAAACAGCGGCCTGATCAATGCTTACGTACGAAGGGATGAAAGCGGAAAATACAGGATATGCTATATGTCGGCGAATACGGATTCGGAGACTGCGGCCTATGGTCTTAAGGATGTATTTTCGGTGTTAAGAGATGAGCTTCGAAGTGAACGTATAGAGGCGGAAGGTCTAATGGTGGAGGAGATTTTTTATCCTATTGAATATGAAACGGAGGATTTATCCAGCACAGAGGAGTCGTTGGGAAACCGTATAGGTTCCTTTCTGCCCTTTTTCATTATAACAGTGATCCTTCTTGGAGCAATATATCCGGCTATAGATGTAACTGCCGGTGAAAGGGAGAGGGGAACCCTGGAAACGCTGCTTACCTTACCGGTTACAAATTTTGAAATGATAATGAGTAAATTTCTTGCGGTATCCGTAATAGCTTCCGTTACGGCTTTTTTAAATGTTATATCCATGGGCGGTGCGGTTGCTTTTCTGGTTATGAGTTCTCTTAATTCCATGGCGGAACTTAATATAAGCATTGATTTTAAAGCCTTTATACCGGGGATGATGTTTACGGTTCTTACGATGATCTGTTTTGCTTTGCTGGTTACGGCGGTGTGTATGTGTGTATGTGTATTTGCTCATAATTTTAAAGAGGCAAATAATTATATCACTCCCGTGATGCTTATATTTATGTTTCTTAGTTATACTGCCGTGATCCCTGATTTTGAACTTAACAAAATTACCGCGGCCATACCGGTTGTAAATGTTTCTTTGCTTGTAAGAGAACTTTTTAAATTTAATTATGATTATGTTCTGTTTTTTATTGTTTTATTTTCAACAGTAGCATACTCTCTAATAGCAATAAGGATCCTTGCCTTTATATATAATAGTGAGGAGATCCTTTTTAATGAGGGCTTCAGAAATATGAGACTTTTTGATAAGAGGTCGGATATGAAGAAGGGACAGATGCCCGGTACCGGTGATGTGGTAATGCTTCTGTGTGTAACCTTACTGCTTATGTTTTATATAGGAAATTATGCTTATATGAAGTTCGGAGTTTTCGGGGTATTTATCCAACAGCTTTTGATCCTTTTAATGCCTTTGCTTTTTGCCTGGTATATGAAAGCGGATATGAAGCGTTTGTTTATGATAAAAAAACCTTCTGTAAGGGAGATGCTGGGAGGCGTTTTCCTGGGCTTTGGAGCATATATGTTTGCGGTTATCCTTTCTTCGGTTTTATCACCGGTTTTTTTAAAAAGTCTCGAGAATACCCGGGCATTGGATGATCTGATCAATAATTCGGGATTTTTAGTTCTTTTATTTGTTTCCGCTATAATGCCGGCTATAGGGGAGGAGCTTATGTTTCGGGGCTTTACATTGAATACTTTGAAGGTAAAATACAGTGTGTGTATTTCGATAGTGATAACATCGGTATTATTTGCAGCCTATCATCTCAGCATAATAAGATTCTTTTCTTTACTGCCCATAAGCTTTGCATTGACATATTCCGCTTGTAAGAGTAAGAGTATTTTTGTTTCGATGATAATGCATTTTGTTAATAATTCTTTTTCAATAATTCAGGCAAAGTTTCCGGGGAAAATAGAAAGACTGTTGCCGTTTCTTTCGGAAAAAGAATTAAGCTGGGGTTCTTTTGGCATTTTGATCATGCTTTCAGTCATCTTTATAATTGCGGGTTTGTATCTTTTGAGGGATAAAGAGGTATTTTCCACGGTAAGAAATCCGTAATGCAGGCTATTCTGAAATTTTATAAAAGGTTGAAATTGATAAACCTTTATGCTTTAACAGTTGAATTGTTTGAAAAATTTGTATATCATTAACGTAAGTTTTTCGGGATGGTTATAAATGAAAAACATAATAAAGGATAAAGGATATTTTATAACAAGGAGGAATTGTATGAAAAATTTGTTTGATCTTAAGGATCGTGTTGCTATCGTAACCGGATGTTCCACGGGTTTAGGCGTTCAGATGGCAAAGGCACTTGCAAATCAGGGTGCAAATATTGTCGCTCTGGCCAGGCGAAAGGAGCTTATTGATCAGGTGGCCAAAGAAATTTCCGATGAATACGGTGTTAAAGCCATCGGAGTTCGTTGCGATATTACGGATACCGATATGGTGGAAGAGGCGGTGGATACGGTTCTTAAGGAATTCGGAAGGATAGATATTCTTATCAATAATGCCGGAACGGGCGGAGTCACACCGGCAGAAGATATTCCGGATGAAGTATTTATGAATGAAATGAATATTGATCTTTTCGGAACTTTTAAGATGGCCCGTTCGGTGGCTAAAAAAGCTATGATCCCCGCAAAGTACGGACGTATAATAAATATTGCTTCAATGTATGGTCTGGTTGGTAATAAGATCGCACCTTCCTCGCCCTATCATGCTGCAAAGGGCGGTGTTGTCAATCTTACAAGAGCACTTGCCTGTGAGTGGGGTAAGTATGGTATTACCGTTAATTCCATATGTCCCGGATATTTCTATACACCGCTTACTGAGGAAACCCTTAATTCCGATTTCTTTAAGGAATACAGTAAGGGAGCTATTCCCATGGAGCGTTACGGAGTTGAAGGTGAACTTGATACCGCAGCGGTCTTCTTATCCTGTGAAGCATCAAGCTATGTGACGGGAGTGGCACTTGCGGTAGACGGTGGTTATACGGCAATGTAGTCAAAATGCATAAAAAAGCATATAAAATAGGATAATTAATAAAAAACAGGGTGCAAAGCCCTGTTTTTTTGTTATAATTAATGGTAAATGTAACAAAATAATAATAACCTTTGGAGGTTTTATATGGAGAAGGTAAAGTCAGGGAAATTAACGGTATTATTTATTTCCCTGGGAATTCTTCTTATTATGATCACAGGTTGTAATACGGATATGAAAGGCTATGAAGAACCTGCCGCAAAAAAAGGTGATACTCAGACAAGTACTCCCTGGATCGATCATTCCGTTAAGGGCAGGATTAAGCCGGGTTGCAGACCGGATGCTAAGGATGATTTTTATGCTTTCGTTAATTATGACTGGCTTTTAAATGCCGAAATACAGGAGGGGTATTCCCGTGAATCGGTTTTTGAGGGAATTGAAAGAAATACGGAAAAAAAAGTACGTGCTTTACTTACGGATCATTCTATAGAAGGACGGGAGGCCGGGCTTATCCGGGATTTTTATGATACGATCCTGGATTGGGACAGACGTAACGAAGAAGGAATGTCTCCGGTTATCCCGGTAATAGAAGATATTGAAAATATAAAAACGATGGAAGAACTGTCGGAATTTATTTGCGACAGCGAAAGATCGGCTTTGGTACCGGTATTTCTGAATGCATATAATTCCAATTCGTATAAATCGCCGGGTCAGAATGTTGTGTTTATAGAGAAGGATCCTCTTTTGCTGGAAGATGCTGCCGAGTATGAGGAGTTAACAGGTGTGGGGGAGGCTCTCTATTACGGTAAGAAGGAGCTTGTCATCACTCTTATGGGAAGACTTGGTATTGACAGGGAAAGGGCTTCGTACAGATTTGACCGTGTTATGGCTTTGGAGGAGCAGCTGGCCTCAATGTCCTATAGTAAAGCACAGATAAAAGCTCCGGATATTTATGATAAAGTATCCCGGATATATACCCCAAAGGAGCTAGAAGAAACGGTTGTTTCTTTCCCGGTATCGGAACTGATCGCATCCCTTGGGTATAAGGAAGCTGCAGAATATGATGTTATGGAACCGGAAGAATTAAAGAAGCTGGATGAATTATATAAGGAGGATAATCTTGAGGTTCTTAAAGATTATATGATCATCAAATATCTGATCTTTTGTTCCGATAAGCTGGATAAGGAGTGTTATGAAGCATACCTGAAAATGCAGGAAACCATAAGTGCGACAAAGGGGAGTAAGGATTATGAAAACGTCGCCTATAATAAGGTTGTCGGCAGGCTTTATGAACCGGTGGGATATATTTATTTAAGAGAATATGCTTCCGATGATGTGAAAAAGAAAGTAAGTGATCTTTGTGAGGAAATAATAAAGGGCTATAAGGAGGTTATTGCAGATGAAGAATGGTTATCGGAAGCGGCTAAAGAAAAAGCTCTTTTAAAGCTTGATAATATCCGGGTGAATGCGGTATGTCCGGATAAATGGAGGGATTATTCCGGGCTTGAAATTAAGGGACTTAATTATATTGACAGTGTGAAAAGGATAGACAGTTATTTAAGAGGATTGGATAATGAGCGTACAAACAGACCTGTAGATGGGGATTATTGGAATTATGGTATTTTTACGTGTAATGCTTATTATGATCCCCGGGATAATTCTATCAATATACCTCTTGGGATCCTTGACGGAGAGTTATACACAGATGATTTAAGCCTTGAAAGATTGTACGGAGGGCTGGGTGCGGTAATAGCCCATGAAATAAGCCATTCCTTTGACGAGAAGGGTTCCGGCTTTGATGAAAAGGGAAACGGTGTTGATTGGTGGACAAAGGAGGATCATGGGAAGTTTAAGGAAAAGTCCGGCAGACTGATGGATTACTATAATAATATGACAGGTATGGATGATATTGGGATTAATGGAGAAAATATTTACAGTGAAGCGATGGCGGATATGGGAGCGCTCAGGGTGCTGCTTCATATGGCAAAAGGGATAGAAGATTTTGATCTGGATGTGTTCTTCAGGCAGTATTCCCGGCTTTGGAGATGTGTTGTAACACCGGAAAGAGAAAGCTATATTCTGTTAAAGGAAGAGCATCCCCCAAATTATTTAAGAGTGAATGCAACACTGCAGCAGTTTCAGGAATTTTATGATACTTATGATATTAAAGAAGGAGACGGAATGTATCTGGCACCAAAGGACAGAGTCTCTGTATGGTGATTTTTCCGTTAAATAAAGAACAGATCCTTATTGTTGATAATTATCGTAAAGACTTGGGGTTATGAAGGAAGGAGAAGAATATGGGATTGATCGGATCGGAAAAGAAGCTGGGTTTAAAACATTTTATCAGAATGGCAGGTTCCCTGATTTTGGGTTCGGTGATCATTATAACGGATATCTTACCGGTTTATGCAATGAGTGATCAGCCTTTGATCATATCGGAAAACGAAGTGATAAATACTGAGATGATCCCTGAGCAGACAGTTGATATGAAGGAGTCTGATGAAACGCCGGATATTAATATTGAAACGGAGGGAGAGGCTGAGTATGAAACGGTCACTTCGGATAATATCCTTCAGGAAGGCGGATTCACAGAGGAAAAGGATACTTTTTCCAAAGAGGATGAACTGTCAAATGACGGTATTGTTTGTGATGCGTATAAAAAAGTTGCGGACTATATTGCAGCTGAGGCACTTAAATGGGACGGTACAAGTGAGACGATATCTATTGATATTTCGGATTACGGGATATCGATAGATAATAATGAGGAACTGATCAATGCTGCCATAAACGGGCATCCGGAGCTGTTTTTTTTAAGCGGGACGTATAGTTATTCCTGTAATAGTGCCGGTATTATTACAAATGCCTTATTTTACGTTGATAAAGAATATAAGAAATCCGATATAACGGCTTTTAATAATGCCGTTGATAATATACTTTCGGGAATTGATGATTGCTGGACAGATCTGCAGAAGATCATTTACATACATGATTATCTTGTGATGAATATAAATTATGATGAATCATTGGTAAAGCATGATGCATATAATGCGCTGATTGAAGGAGATTGTGTGTGTCAGGGATATTCTCTGGCTTTTATGTATC
>JAILKH010000096.1 GCA_024693925.1 Lachnospiraceae bacterium
ATTTCAGTCTCTTTTTTTTATGCTTTATAAAGTAATTTGCTTTATTATCTGTTTTTTTTATTAATGTTTTGATATAATATTGATTGTATAAATATATTGTATGTTAAATAATAACACTGGGATAATGGTGTTTCAAGTGCATAAAAATACTGTTTTTTCAAAAAAAATAAAATATTTCTTATATATATCCGGGATGCTTTTATTTAGCATTCTTATTTGTGTTGATCATGTATATGGGTCCAACGAAAACATTAAATTAAAGGAAGTATCGGTGGCTTATTTTTATGACAAAAGTTATTTTGGCGATAAATATGATTCGCCGGATAAAACCGGCTTCGGTTATGAGTATCTTCAGGCCATCGGGAATTTTTCCGGATGGAAGTACAGATATGTTTACGGTGACTACGATACACTTCTTGAACAGTTTATGGTGGGAAAGATTGATGTTATGCCTGCTATTTCCCGTGATTTTGATCAGGAACAATATTATGAAAATCTTATTGCCAAAGCAAATAATGAGGAAACCAAAAGAGAGATAGAAAAAAACAAAATAAATGTTTTATATCCTAATCAGCCCATGAATTCCGTGGATTATTATTTTTGTGTTCCCGAAGAGAAAAAGGAAGACAGTGTCTTTATATCTTCTTATGTGAAGCAAAAAATCGCCATTCCGTCCATTATAAGTCCTTATATAAATGAATGGATGGATAAGATTGGTCTGGTTTGTGATATTATTGAATACGAAAATACCGCGGCTTGTATAAACGCTCTTAATAAACAGGAAGTTATGGCCATAATCGGGGAACGAAGCGTTGCCGAGTCCGGATTGGTTGTCACAAAAAAAGTAGGCAGTATTGATTATTATCTCGGTATAAGTTCGGCTAACAGGGGGCTGTTAAAAGATGTTAATAATGCATTGGATTCCATAGGTTCATCAACCGAAGGATTTCTTACATCTCTTCAAAATTCCTTTGATTCAACCAGTGAACTAGATAAAATACTGACGACAGGTGAGATAAGCTGGCTTAAAAATCATGAAACCTTAAAAGTGGGTACCCTGACTGATTTTCAGCCTTTCAGTTATAAAGATCCCGAGACGGGGCTTACAACCGGTTTTATTTATGATGCCATTCCCGGAATATTATTTAATGTTGATACTGAAAAAGACGTAAAATATTTCCATTACGATACCTATAATGAATTATTGGATGCCCTTAATTCCGGAGAAGTCGATACGATTTTTCCGGTATCCGCCTATCTTTATCAAAGTGAGATAAATAATTACATTTATACCAATAATATTGCCACTACCGAAATGATGATCATTTATAAGAATGAATTTTCGGAAGATAATTTTGCATCCATCGCTTATCCTGAAGGTGGGATGGAACAGTATTATTCGGAAGTAAACTATGGCAACAGTTCAATGTATGAATATAATACGGCATCGGAATGTCTGGATGCCGTAATTAATGATGAAGTCAATTGTGCGATCCTTAGAAAAGACACCTGTGAAAAATACATTGATAGTTCAAATTCCTATAAGAAGCTTAATATTCTTTCACTTCCCGAGGAATTTAAAATGGGTTTGGGGGTTAAGCGCGGTAATACAGGTCTTTATACTCTTCTTAACAGGGGCGTGACTTTAATACTGCAGGGAAGAGAACTTAATGAATTATCCTTAGCTTCATCCTCGGTTTTTGAAGAAAGGAACAAAGATACTTTACTTGATTTTATAAGATCCGAAACCTTTATCTTTATTATAATCATAATGATCATGCTTGTAATAATCGTTATGCTTGCTTTAAGTATGAGTAAAGTTCTTTATGCAAACAGGGAGATAAAAAAAGCCAATGATGAAATAAAAGGTGTAGCCGCCTTACAACAGCAGAATTTTGATATTATTGCCATTCTTACAAGGGACTACTCTTCAGTGTTCAAAATTAATTTGGAAACGGAAGACATGGAAGTATACAGAATGGACAGTGATTCCAATAACCGATATGCAAGTATGCTTTCGAAGGGTGCTAAATTCTCGGATTTCTTCAATCAATATGTCAGAGATTATGTATATGAAGATGACAAGCCCAAAATGTATGATGAAATTACAATCTCCGTGATCCGCAAAAAACTCAGACAAAGAAATTCTTATGCCATCAGATACAGAAAATTAATGAATAACAGTGATCCCCGTTATTATGAATTTCGTGTTTCAACTGTTGATATAGATATTAACGGAAAAGTACAGAGCATTATTATTTCATTTATTGACTGCAATGACGAGATACTCCATGAACTGGAATATATGAAAGGTTTGGAAAAAGCATTAAAAAGCGATGCTGTCATTTCCGGCCTTACCGGAGATTTCGATTGGGTTGCTTATGTTGCCAATACGGAAAGCAAAGATTCTGATGATACCGGTGTAACTCATTACAGGATCGGTGAAATGTTCCTTGAAAGATTTGATAACTGGGCTAATGAAAATAACTTTAACAGAATGGTTAATCTGATGGCGGAACAGCTTGTCATTTCGGTAGACCGCAAAGCCTTTTTAAAGGAAATGACAAAACAGCATATACGAAAATATCTTATTAAAGATATGGCACATTTTATAAATTTCCGCGTAGAAAAAAACGGGGAATGGGAATACTATCAGATTAAATGTGTGGCAGATATAGTAGACGGTAAGCTTTTCGGATTCATTCTCGGTTTTCATAGTGTGGATGATGAAATCAGAAAAGAAAAACAACAGCAGGAAAAACTTGAAAGAATGGTGGCTGACAGAACCGCCGAGCTGGAAGAAAAGAATGAATCCCTTAACAGGATGAACACCGATATTATAGAGTTGATGGGTAATGTTGTTGAGGGACGTGACGAAGATAGCGGACAACATGTAAAGAGGGTTAAAAACTTTACAAATATAATGGCTAATCAGGTAATGAAGGATTATCCCGAATATGATCTTACTCCGGAACTTGTCAATATAATCACCTCTGCAAGTGCTCTGCACGATGTAGGTAAGATAATGATACCCGATAATATTCTTCTAAAACCCGGGCGACTGACAAATGAAGAATACGAGATCATGAAATCTCATACCGTAAGCGGTACTGAGATACTCAAGAATATGCCTGCCGATTGGGATAAAACATATATGAAGACCAGTATGGAAATATGCCGGTATCATCATGAGAAATATGACGGTAAAGGCTATCCCGATGGTTTAAAGGGGGATGATATTCCCATTTCCGCTCAGATCGTTTCCGTTGCCGACTGTTATGATGCGCTTGTAAGTAAACGGGTATATAAAGATGCATTTAGCTGTGATGAAGCTTTCAGAATGATACAAAGCGGGGAGTGCGGAGCCTTTTCGCCTAAATTAATGAAATCCTTTGAAAAATGCAAAGCTTTATTTGAAGAACAGGTTCAAAAATCAAAAGATGAATAAACAACGATATTATATTGCAATTGATCTTAAATCTTTTTATGCTTCTGTTGAATGCATTGACAGAAACCTTGATCCTTTAAATATTAATCTGGTAGTTGCCGACAAAAGCAGGACTGAAAAAACAATCTGCCTGGCGGTTTCACCTTCCCTTAAAGCTTTCGGTATACCGGGAAGACCGAGACTGTTCGAAGTAAACAGTACTGTTAAACAGATCAACAAAAAAAGACATCAAAAGATCAACGGTAAGGAATTTACCGGCAGTTCCTGTGATTATACCGAATTAAAGAAGGATCCTTATCTGGAATTGGATTTTATGATCGCTGCTCCTCGAATGTCCAGATATATGGAAATAAGTGCAAAGATCTATAATATATATTTAAAATATATCGCTCCGGAAGATATTCATGTTTATTCAATTGATGAAGTATTTATGGATATAACCGACTATTTGGATATATATAATTTAACCCCTCACGAATTAACGATGAAGATCATCCGTGAGGTTATGAGTGCTACAGGCATTACGGCAACTGCAGGAATAGGGACTAATCTATACTTATGTAAGGTTGCCATGGATATAGTAGCCAAGCATGTAGATGCCGACAAGGACGGTGTAAGAATTGCCGAGCTTGATGAAATGAGTTATCGCAGACTTCTCTGGGAGCATAAACCCCTTACTGATTTCTGGCGGGTCGGAAAAGGTATTGCAAACAGACTGGAAAAATACAGTATATTTACAATGGGTGATATTGCTGCCTGTTCCGTGGGAACAGATAATGACTTTTTTAACGAGGAATTATTATACGGTTTATTTGGAGTAAATGCGGAATTACTCATCGATCATGCCTGGGGGTATGAACCCTGTCAGATAAAGGACATTAAAGCCTATAAACCCGATTCAAATTCCTTAAGCAGCGGCCAGGTACTTATGGAGCCCTATACTTATGAAAAAGCCAGAATAATAGTTTGGGAAATGACGGATCTTTTAGTACTGGACCTCGTCAGAAAAAGACTTGTTACGGATCAACTGGTTCTAACGGTAGGATATGATATTGAAAATATAAAAAATGAAACAATATCGGAAAAATATAAGGGTGAGATAAATATTGATCATTACGGCAGAGCAGTACCTAAATCCGCTCATGGTACCGTAAATCTTGAGTCTTATTCCTCATCGGGGCTTATGATCAATAATGCTGTATTACAGCTTTATGATGAAATAATCAATAAAGATTTATTGATAAGAAGAATTAATGTGGCGGCAAATAATCTGATCAACGAAGATGTTGCATTTAATGATGATAAATATGAACAGCTGGATCTATTTACCGATTATGCTTTGGCAGAGAAAAAAAATCATAAGAAAGAAGCCGCATTATTAAAAGAAAAACAAATACAGCATGCACTTATAGATATTCAGGAAAAATATGGTAAGAATTCAATCCTCAAAGGAACCAACTATATCGAAGGAGCAATGACAAAAGAAAGAAATTCGCAAATAGGAGGTCATCGTGCCTGATGAACAATAAAAAATATGAATCTATCATTAATCTTGAACATCATGTTTCCTTAAAGCATCCACAGATGTCCATGAGGAACAGAGCTGCTCAGTTTTCACCTTTTGCCGCACTTACAGGTTTTGAAAACAAACTGGAGCAAGCAAAAGAAACAGCAGTTAAAAATATTTTAAATTCCGAAAGAAATGAAAAAATTTGGGAAGCCCCATAATTAATATTTAAAGGCAAAAAGGAGGATAAATCATGCCGGGTATTACATTATTTATTATAATTATAGTTCTGTTATTGATCATTATCTTTAAATGTATCTGTATTGTACCGCAAGCCAGTGCTTATATTGTTGAAGAATTGGGTAAATATAAAACCACTTTAACCGCAGGCTTAAATTTTATTTTACCCTTTATAGACAGGGTTGTAAAAAAAGTATCGCTTAAGGAACAGGTGGCTGATTTTGAGCCTCAGCCGGTTATAACCAAGGATAATGTAACAATGATGGTAGATTCTGTTGTATTTTTCCAGGTATTTAATGCTGAAATGTTTACATATGGTGTGGAGAGACCCATTGCGGCCATAGAAAACCTCTCTGCAACCACACTTAGAAATATTATCGGTAGTATGACCTTAGATGAAACTCTTACTTCACGTGATAATATTAATGCACAAATAACTTCAATTCTGGACGATGCTACCGACAAATGGGGGATTAAAGTCAGTCGTGTGGAAGTAAAAAATATTCAACCGCCACGTTCAATTCAAGATGCTATGGAAAAACAAATGAGAGCAGAGCGTGAGAAAAGAGAGGCAATACTGACTGCAGAAGGAAAAAAACAATCGGCTATAACTCTCGCGGAAGGCGAAAAGCAGGCTGCAATCTTAAGAGCCGAAGCAGTTAAGGAACAACGTATCCGGGAAGCGGAAGGTGAGGCGCAGGCCTTGCTTGCAGTTCAACGCGCAAGAGCAGAGGGAATTAAACTGATCAATGAATCCCGTCCCTCTCTTCAATATCTTCAACTTAAATCTTACGAAACAGCCGAAAAAATGGCAGATGGTCAGGCCACTAAGATAATTGTGCCTTCCGAAATAGCTAATTTATCAGGTTCATTAACGGCTCTTGCCGAAACGGTAAATACAACATCTGCCGGATATAATAGAGTACCCAGAAAAAACAAGAATCAAATAACCGTAAAGCAAAATCAAATGCCTGCAAATCAATCTCAAAAGAGCGGAATTATAGACCGGCTCATGAATGAGGAATAACATGGATTTACTATATAATTTGTTTTCAAATGATTTTATGTCTTATTTAATAATTTTTTTTGTAATTTGTATTTATGTTGTAAATATAAATAAAAAAAAGGCTAAAAATATAAGTAATATAACAGGTAAGCAGATCCGCAATAATAATTATTATACGCCTCCCAAAATGTCAAGCAATAACAATAAGAACGGTTCATCTGTCAAACTGAAAAACACCGAAGGTTTTAATCTCTTGGATGATCGAAATAATGATTGGCTGGCAAAACAATTAAATGAAGAGAAAAAATCAAAACAGTTAATAAGTGAAATGTTTCAACTTAAACAGGAACATTTAAATAATTGCGATGCGGAGTTCATTAAAAGATTTCATGCATCCAATTGTGATGCCCAGGCCATTGATGACGGTAATTATAAAGGAACAAAATAAAAATAAGATTATCCCATTATACAATTGACAAGTCTTTAGGTACATGTTAAACTATTTGAGTATGCCGCTTGACGAGGTTATAAGTGTTAAAAACCACCGCAGTCAGCGAGTAATTAGAATAGGAGGTGCCCTATGTACGCAATAATAGCAACAGGCGGAAAACAGTATAAAGTTTCCGAAGGTGATATTATAAAGGTTGAAAAGCTTTCGGCTAATACCGGAGATAATGTTACCTTTGATCAGGTTCTTGCTGTTAGTGATGATAAGCTCAAGGTAGGCAGTGATGTGGCTAATGCTACTGTAAGTGCTACTGTAATGGAAAACGGTCGTGGCAAGAAGGTTATCGTTTATCGTTATAAGAGAAAGAGCGGATATCATAAGAAAAACGGTCACAGACAAGCATACACTCAGGTTAAGATTGATAAGATCAATGGCTGATCTTTTATCGGGTATGTGGTAAAACAGAATGATAACAGCAACCTTTATAAAAAAGAATAATGAATATATTTCTTTTTCCTGTGAAGGGCATGCGGAGTTCGATGATTACGGTAAAGATATTGTATGTTCGGCAGTTTCAATGTTGGTTATAAATACTGCCAATTCTATCGAAAAGCTTACAAACAATAAAATTATCGGTTCGGACAAAGGTGTATTACATTGGGAATTTATTACAACACCGGATGAATACGGAAGGCTGTTAATGGATTCCATGCTGTTAGGTCTTAGTGACATTAAAAAAAAATACGGAAATGATTATTTAATACTAAAGATTGAGGAGGTGTAAAGAAAAATGTTTGAATTGAACCTTCAATATTTCGCTCATAAGAAGGGAGTCGGTTCTACCAAGAACGGTAGAGATTCCGAATCCAAAAGATTGGGTGCAAAGAGAGCTGACGGACAGTTCGTTAAAGCAGGTAATATTTTATACAGGCAACGCGGTACAAAAATTCATCCCGGAATCAATGTAGGACGCGGAGGTGACGATACATTGTTTGCTTTGGTAGACGGTGTTCTGCGTTTCGAAAGAAAAGGTAAAGATAAGAAGCAGGCTTCTGTATATCCTGTAGAACAGTAATTATCAAGGCTCTAAACATTTGTTTAGAGCCTTATTTCAACTTATAAAGGTCTTAATTAATAAAATGGAGATGGATCATGTTTGCTGACAGAGCAAAAATATATGTAAAAAGCGGAAAAGGCGGAGATGGCCATGTGTCTTTCAGAAGAGAAAAATATGTTCCGGATGGTGGTCCCGATGGTGGAGACGGCGGAAATGGCGGTAATGTCATTATAGAAGTGGATCCCGGTCTTAATACCCTTACGGATTACAGACATATACATCATTACAAAGCCGAAGATGGTGAGAATGGCGGAAAACGTAACTGTCGCGGAAAAAACGGTAAAGATATTGTTTTAAAGGTTCCAGCCGGAACAATACTTAAAGATTACGACACTGGTAAAGTCATTATTGATATGTCCGGTGATAATAAAAGCTTTGTTCTTTTAAAGGGTGGAAAGGGAGGACTTGGTAATCAGCACTTTGCCACCTCAAGGATGCAGGCTCCAAAATATGCACAACCCGGCCAACCATCTATTGAACTGGTTATTGCCATGGAACTGAAAGTCATCGCAGATGTGGGACTTATAGGATTCCCAAATGTAGGTAAGTCCACCTTTTTATCCATTGTCTCAAATGCTAAACCCCAGATAGCAAATTATCATTTTACAACCATTAATCCTCATCTTGGAGTGGTTGATTATGAAGATATTAATGGTTTTGTCATAGCAGATATTCCCGGACTTATTGAAGGTGCTTCAGAAGGCGTGGGGCTGGGACATGATTTTTTAAGACATATTGAAAGAACACGGCTTCTTATTCATATTGTTGATATTGCATCCACAGAAGGACGAAATCCTATAGAGGATATTTATACTATAAATAATGAATTGAAGAATTATAATGCAGATCTTTCGAGTCGTCCTCAGATAATTGCTGCCAACAAGATTGATGCAATTTATTCAGATGGGGAAAATGAAGATCCTATTCTACTTTTAAAGAAAGAATTTGAGCCTAAAGGGTATAAAGTATTTCCAATTTCAGCTGTTAGTAAAAGCGGGATCAGAGAATTATTATATTATGTAAAAGAACAGCTTGATCATATTGGAAATGAACCGGTTATATTTGAACAGGAATTTAAAATACGGCGTAATGATTCATCAGAGGAGCCATATACCGTAGAATATGATATAAAAGAAAATGTATACAGGATTGAAGGTCCCAGGATTGAAAAAATGCTTGGGTATACTAATCTGGAATCGGAAAAAGGATTTACCTTCTTCCAGAATTTTATGAAGGATAATGGGATTCTGGATGAATTGCGTGATCTTGGTATTCAAGATGGTGATACAGTATTTGTATATGGCCATGCCTTTGAATTTTATGAATGATCGACTCAAAAATGAGGATAAAATAATATGACAAGCAAACAAAGAGCTTATTTAAAGGGAATTGCATCAAATCTTGAACCGATAGTGCATATCGGTAAATCAAGTGTATCACCGGAAGTTATATCATCGGTGGAAGAGGCTATAAATGCCAGAGAGTTGATTAAAATTGCGGTTTTAAAGAATTGTGCGGATGATCCTAAAGTGATCGCAGAAATAATAGCTGAACGTACTCATTCACAGATAGTTCATGTTATCGGAAAAAAAATAATTCTTTATAAAGCCAATAAAGATAAACCTCAGATAAAGCTTCCAATTTTTTAATATGATAATATAGTAAACGATATGAAAAACGGATCTGTAATTAAAAGTAAAAAAACAGGTATAATAGGCGGCACCTTTAATCCCATTCATATAGGTCATCTTATTCTTGCTGAGAATGCATATGATAACTTAAAACTGGATAAAGTTATATTTATGCCAACCGGATGCTCTTATCTGAAAGATCAATCCCAAATTCTTAAGGCAAATGAAAGACTAGAACTTATAAATGCAGCGATTTCCGGAAATGATCATTTTGTATCATCGGATTATGAGATCAGGAAATCCGGAAATACTTATACAGCTGAAACTTTAACGGAATTAAATGAGTTATATCCGGAACAGGAATTTTATTTTATTATAGGTGAAGATTCCATATATAATATAGAATCCTGGTATAAACCCGATAGGATATTTGATAATTGTATACTTGTGGTTGCCCCCAGGAATCATGAACCTGATGAGAAGCTTATACAGATAGTAAAAAAGCTCACATATAAATATAATGCAAGTATATCCATACTTGACACTCCGGATATAGATATTTCTTCCAGTATGATAAGAGAAAGGATATCTAATGGTAAGAGTATAAAATATTATGTTCCCGATAAAGCACTTAATCTTATTGTAAGCAAGAGGTATTATATAGATGTGTAAAGAATATTTTTATGATGATAAATTTATTTATACATTATATAAGAAAATGGAAAAAAAGCTTAAACATCATCGTTATATCCATTCTATAGGTGTGGCGGGTATAAGCTCTGCTCTTGCAATGAAATACGGTGAAGATGTTTACAAAGCTCAAATAGCAGGTATATTACACGATTGTGCCAAAAGCTTCCCGGATTCACAATTGATCAAATTATGTAGGAAGAATAATATAGAAATAAGTGACTTTGAAGAAAAACATGGGTTTTTACTTCACGCAAAATATGGAGCTTATCTGGCTGAAACGAAATACGGCATAAAAGACGAAGATATAATTAATTCTATAAGATGGCATACCACCGGTCGAAAAAACATGTCTTTACTGGAAAAAATATTATTTATTTCAGACTATATTGAACCTACCAGATTTAAAGCGGTTAATCTTAATAAGATCCGGGAAAAAGTCTTTAATGGCAACGATATTGATGAAGTATTACTTATGATAATGGGAGATACAATAGATTATTTATCGAAATATCCCGAAGATATAGATGAGACAACAAAAACAGCATTTGAATATTATAAAAAGAAGGTAGGATCATGACAAATATTACGGAAGCCGTTTCAACAGTGGTTAATGCATTAAACGAAAAAAAAGCTCTTGATATAAAAGTTATCGATATAAGTAAGATAAGCATAATGGCAGATTATTTTATAATTGCTTCCGGTACTAATATTAACCAGATTCAGGCAATGAGTGATAATATACAGGAAAAAATGAGCAAAATAAATTATTCGCCGAAACAGATCGAAGGATATGATTCGGCGAATTGGATACTTCTTGATTATATTGATATTGTTATACATATATTTGATAAAGAAAGCAGAGCATTCTATAATCTGGAACATATCTGGAGTGATGGTACACAGATCACATCCTTCTGAATACTCCAAAAACTTTTCCTATTATACTACAATCCTTAACTATAATAGGCTCCATCGAATCATTCTCAGGCTGAAGTCTGATATGATCATTTTCCTTATAAAAGGTTTTAACGGTAGCGGAATCATCTATAAGTGCTACAACAACATCTCCGTTTTGAGCATTATTACAACATTCGACAAAAATCTGATCTCCATCCATAATGCCGATATTGATCATACTTTCACCTTTGACTTTAAGAACAAATACCTCATTATTCGGAACTATATCAATGGGAAGAGGGAAGTAGCCGTTAATATTTTGTTCTGCCAATATCGGTAAACCGGCAGCAACCTGACCTACTATAGGTATGCTGGTCATTTCCTGACGCACCATCTGAAAACTGTCATCAATTATCTCGATTGCTCTGGGCTTGGCAGGATCTCTTCTTATATATCCGTTCTTTTCAAGAGTTTCCAAATGAGCATGTACCGAGGATGTAGAACGAAGCTTAACTGCTTCACAAATTTCTCTTACTGCCGGCGGGTAACCTCTTTCCAATATTATTTTTTTAATATAATCAAGTATTTCCTGTTGTTTACCGGTGATTTTTCCGTATGACATGAATACCTCCTTAAAATTTATGCAAACATAAGTTCTAATAAAGTATACCACGAACATATTATTTATGCAAACATATATTCCGAAAAAATGTTCTCCCAATAATTAATTATTCTTTATTACAACAAATTCAATATGATGATTCCTTGTAACACTTATCTTAATATCATCTGCAACAGATGTAAGAAGAGATTGGCTTATTATGTCCTCATTATCCTCAAAATCGTTGATGGACCATTCATAGTCCTCATCTTTTTTGTTGTTTTCATTATCTACACTCTTAACGCCGGTTAACATGATCTCCCAAATTTTTGCGGACAGACCGGAAACAGCTTCATTTTTTCCCGATGAAGATAAATCTAAAAGACGTTTATACTCCTGACTGCCTACTTTTGCCGTAAAACTGATGTGAATTTTAAAAATATAACCCGTTCCTTCTATCCAGAAAAGAGTATTAACATTTGAAATAATACTTTGTATTACATTTATAGATTCCTCCGTAAGCAGATGAAGCCGATTAGATGATATTTTTGTTAATCTTTGCCTGACCGAATAATTATCCGCCAGGGCCAAAGCATCTTTAATATTTTTTAAGTCTTTTTGAAGATGAATGGTATTTGATCTAAAATGTCTTTTTGAAGGACTTGTCAATTTCTTCCTATCAACATGCTCAATATTGGTATTTTTTTCGCCTTTAAAGTTAATAACATTTAAATAATTATAAGGAATTTCAATATTATTCTCTTTAAAAGCATTGTTAACGCGAAGATTTATATCCGTCATAGCAACGTAATTACTTGTTCTACTTAAGACAAATATAGTGGTTTCAAGTATCAATGCACTATCTGCAAATGTAAGGAAATATACGGGTGAGGAATCTTCGGCAACACCGTTACGCTCCACACTTAAAGTATACGGACTCTCATTGACACAATCACGAATAACATCCATTGCAAGCTGAACATCGGTTTCATAACTAACCGAAAATTTCATATGAATACCGCGACGATCCTTCTTCCTGTAACTTGTATTTGTTACAATCTTAGAACTTAATTCACTGTTTGGAATAATGATCCTCAGTTCATCATAGATAAGCAAAACCGTATGACGTAACGTTATATCTTCGACCACACCCGGTTCAATCCCCTCAATACAGATTCTGTCACCTATTTCAAAAGGACGGCTGACACTTATCAAAAGCCCGCATATAATATCGGAAATAGCGGTTTGAGCCGCAAATCCAAGAATGGCAACGACCAAAGCAGAACATTTGATCAAAACAGAATTAATACTGTTAGACGGATCCACAATACTGAATATATCAAGTAAACATATGATTATTATTACCAATTCGATCAATTGACCTAAATATCTTTCATGAATTATATTTTTATTTCTGGATCTTTTTTTAAATATATAAGATACAACAAACATAGCTGTCAAACCTATGATAGCCACTATAAAAATATGTAAAATTTCATGCTCCTGCAAATAATGACCCTGCATATAACGATCCCCTTTAATAAAATTATATATTCAGTATTTTAAAAAATAAAAATAATTTATGCAATACATC
>JAILKH010000201.1 GCA_024693925.1 Lachnospiraceae bacterium
TGATTAAATAATGAAATACAAAAATTATTATGTTATGTTTTATCTTAAATAAATAAGGGTTGATAATACTCAAAAAGATAATAGTATAATAAAATAAATATATTAAGGATGGTATTTCGTGAAATTAGATATTATATATGAAGATAAAGATATCATAGTTGTTGATAAACCGGCCTCTGTATCTGTGCAGACAAAAAAAATCAATGAGCAGGATGTTGTCAGTTATTTAAAGAATTATTTGTGCAAGAATTCAAATACGGAAAATCCGTATCTTGGAATCCTGCATAGACTGGATCAGCCCGTAAGAGGTATTTTGGTTTTTGCATTAAATAAAAAATCAGCAGCCTCTTTAAGTAAACAGATAATGGATGGTAGTCTGAATAAAATGTATTATGCATTGGTTGAAGGTATAGTAGATACAGGTGATGATCAGATAGACTTAACGGATTATGTATTAAAAGACAATAATAATCTTGCCAAAATTGTAACCGGTAATGATAAGAATGCAAAAAAGGCCGAATTAAAATATAAAACAAAAAAAATATGCAGAGAAAAAAATGTTACTTTGTTGGAAATAGAACTTATTACAGGGCGTTATCATCAGATCAGAGTACAAATGTCGGCCATGGGTCATCCTATAGTAGGAGATATTAAGTATGGGGCATCAAAAATACCGGATATAAATAAACATATAATAAAACTTTGTGCATACAGTTTAAGTATAAGACATCCTAAGGATAATAAAATAAGAAAGTTTACGTTGGAAAATGCCGATAATTCATTGTTGGAAATGAACTGTTAATGTATCTTTCTTGACAAATTTCAATAAATAAAATACGATTATTTATTGTATTATAAATATAAAAAAATTTATTTAACATAAAGAAATAATTAATATGAGGAGAATGAAAATGGCAGAGAAGAAGCTGGTAGAGGCAATTACTGCAATGGAAGAAGATTTTGCGCAATGGTATACGGATGTGGTTAAGAAAGCAGAATTGCTGGATTATACTTCGGTTAAGGGCTGTATGGTCATAAGACCTGCAGGATATGCTATATGGGAGCTCATTCAAAAGCAGATGGATGAAAGATTTAAAGAAACCGGAGTTCAAAATGTATATCTTCCTATGTTTATACCTGAAAGCCTGTTAAATAAGGAAAAAGACCATGTGGAAGGTTTTGCCCCCGAAGTTGCCTGGGTTACGCATGGAGGATTACAACCGCTTCAGGAAAGATTATGCGTTCGTCCGACTTCGGAAACTCTTTTTTGTGATTATTATAAAAATACTGTTCATAGTTATAGAGATCTTCCTCAGATATGTAATCAATGGTGTTCCGTAGTGCGTTGGGAAAAGGAAACAAGACCATTTTTAAGAAGTCGGGAGTTTCTGTGGCAGGAAGGACATACTGCTCATGCAACAGCAAAAGAAGCAGAGGAAAGAACCTTGCAGATGCTAAACGTATATGCGGATTTTTGTGAACAGGTTTTGGCAATTCCCGTTATTAAAGGTCGTAAGACCGATAAAGAAAAGTTTGCCGGAGCAGAATCTACATATACAATAGAAGCACTTATGCATGACGGAAAAGCTTTGCAATCGGGAACCAGTCATAATTTCGGAGATGGTTTTGCCAAAGCTTTTGATATTCAATATACAGATAAAAATAATAAGCTTCAGTATGTACATCAGACTTCCTGGGGTAGTACAACAAGATTGATTGGAGCAGTTATTATGGTTCATGGAGATAATTCAGGTTTATGTCTCCCTCCTAAAATTGCACCTGTTCAGGTTATGGTAATACCGATTCAGCAGAAAAAAGAAGGAGTGCTTAGTAAGGCAGAGGAAATATGTGATCGGTTAAAGAAGGTTAGCAGAGCAGGTATTGATATAACGGACAAGAGTCCCGGTTGGAAGTTTTCGGAACAGGAAATGAGGGGAATTCCTCTTCGTGTTGAAATCGGACCTAAGGATATAGAAGCAGGAAAATGCATAATATGTCGTAGAGATAATCGGGAAAAGTATGAAGTTTCTTTGGAGGAACTTGAGAATAAAGTAACGGAATTGTTGGACAGAATGCAGGTGGAAATGCTGGAAAGAGCCAGGGCGCACAGAGATAAACATACTTATGTAGCAAAAAATATGGATGAATTCAGACGGTTGTTCAATGAAAAGACAGGTTTTGTGAAAGCTATGTGGTGCGGAGATCAGGCTTGTGAAGACGCTATAAAGGAAGAACTTGCTGTTACCAGCCGCTGTATGCCGTTTGAACAGGAAAATCTTTCCGAGGTTTGTGTATGCTGTAACAAACCGGCTAAAAAGATGGTTTATTGGGGAAAAGCATATTAAAGTATCACTATTACTGAAAAATAAAAATAATATTATAAAAGAGAAGGGAGAAAGAAAATGAAGATACTCGTAATTAACTGTGGCAGTTCATCTCTTAAATATCAGCTTATTGATTCTGACACGGAAGAAGTATTGGCTAAGGGATTATGTGAAAGAATAGGAATTGACGGAGGTATGGTAACATATCAGCCTGCCGGGAAGGATAAGATTAAAAAAGAGGCTGACATGCCGGATCATACAGAGGCCGTAAGACTTGTTATTGAAAGTCTTATTGATAAAGAAAACGGAGTTATATCTTCATTAGATGAAATCGGGGCAGTGGGGCACAGAATAGTTCATGGTGGGGAGAGTTTTTCTTCATCTACAGTAATAAACGAGGAAGTTATAAAAGTAATTGAAGAATGTAATGATCTTGCACCTTTGCATAATCCTGCAAATCTTATAGGTATACGTTCCTGTCAGAAGATCATGCCGGGTGTTCCGATGGTTGCGGTTTTTGATACGGCATTTCATCAAACAATGCCAAGTAAGGCATATTTATATGGTATTCCTTATGAATATTATAAAAAATATAAGGTTAGGAGATATGGTTTTCATGGTACAAGTCATGAATTTGTATCAAAAAGAGCAGCAGAGTATTTAGGAAAAGATATAAATAATTTTAAAGTAATAGTGTGTCATTTAGGAAACGGTGCAAGTATAAGTGCTGTGTGTAATGGCAAATGTGTAGATACCAGTATGGGACTTACTCCCCTTGAAGGTTTATTTATGGGAACAAGAAGCGGAGATCTTGATCCTGCGATTCTTCAATTTATAAGTAATAAAGAAAATCTGAGCATTGATGAGATGCTTGAAATCTTAAATAAGAAATCCGGGGTATTGGGTCTTTCCGAAATATCAAGTGATTTCAGGGATTTAAATGATGCTGCTGCCTCCGGTAATGAGCAGGCAAAGACTACATTGGAAGCATATTCTTATCGAGTAGCTAAATATATCGGATCTTATGTTGCGGCTATGAATGGAGTAGATGCCATAGTATTTACGGCAGGAGTCGGTGAAAATAATATCGAAGCCCGTCAGATGATCGGTGAATATCTTGGCTATCTCGGAACCGGCGTTGATAAAAACAAAAATAATATCAGGGGCGAGGAAGCCGTAATTTCTCCGGATGGAGCTAAAGTAAGTGTATTGGTAATTCCGACAAATGAGGAACTTGCAATAGCAAGAGAAACCGTCAGACTTATAGGATAAAGAATTATAGTATATCAGAGGTAATCCCGTATGCAGATTAAACTTCCGGATAAGGTAAAGCTTATCATCCAAAAGTTAACAGATGAAGGCTTTGAGGCCTATGCCGTAGGCGGATGCGTACGGGATTATTTGTTGGGTAAAAAACCCAATGACTGGGATATTACTACATCAGCCTCTCCATTACAGGTAAAAACCTTATTCAGACGTACCGTGGACACAGGGATCAAACATGGCACAATTACAGTATTGTTGGGTAAAGACGGATTTGAGGTAACAACTTACAGGATTGATGGTAAATATGATGATGGCAGGCATCCTAATCAGGTAACTTTTACAAAAAGTCTTGAAGAAGATCTAAAGAGACGGGATTTTTCAATTAATGCAATGGCATATAATGATCAGAGAGGTATCATTGATCTGTTTGACGGACTTAAAGATCTTGAGCAGGGAGTTATAAGAGCAGTCGGTGATCCGGTTGCCCGTTTTGAGGAGGATGCTCTTCGTATATTAAGGGCAGTCAGATTTTCCGCTCAGTTAAATTATGAAATAGAGAAAGACACTTATGTGGCCATAAAAAAACTTGCGGATAATCTTAAAATGATCAGTGCAGAAAGAATTCGTGTAGAATTAGAGAAGCTTCTTGTTTCCTCACATCCTGAAAAAATACTAATGTTGTATGAAACCGGTATTTCGGAGATAATATTTCCGGAGTTTGATCTTATGATGAATACTCCGCAGAATACTCCACATCATATATATAATGTAGGGATACATACAATAGAGGCCTTAAAAAATTCTGTAAAATATGATGGAGACTTATCTGAAAATGATATTAAGCTTTTACGGCTTACAATGCTGATGCATGATTGTGGTAAACCTGCTGCCAGAAGAACGGATGAAAATAAGGTAGATCATTTTTACGGGCATGCGGATATAAGTGAAGATATTTCCGTAAAGATCATGCATAGGCTTAAATATGATAATGATACGATTAATAAAGTTAAAAGATTGGTTAAATATCATGATCACAGGAAAAAGCTTACGGATGCTTCCGTGAGAAGGACTATAGTACTTATATCAAAAGAACTTATGCCGTTATGGTTCATAATACGTCGTTGTGATATTTGTGCACAAAGTATGATGTTGAGGGATGAAAAATTAAAGGATATTGATGATTGTAAAAAGATATATGATAAAATTATAGAAAACGGAGATTGTTTGTCTATAAAGGAATTGGCAGTAACCGGCAAGGATCTTATTAATGCGGGTATACAGCCGGGACCGTTTCTGGGAAAGATTTTGGACAAGTTATTGGAGTTTGTTTTAGATGAACCGGCTCATAATACAAAAGAATGGCTTATGGAAAAGGTAAATCTTTTGAAGGATAATTTATAGATTTTCTACATGGTTTGGTGATCGGATGAAAAAAGCTATTGTACCTATATGTGTTATATTGTTTATAGTTTTTATAGGTTGCTATTTTATTATAATGGAATATGCCAGGGAAAGGGCAGCGGATCGTGCCGCTAATAAGATTGTCAGTGAGAATTATGTGGAGGAAAGTCTGTCAAGATCAGATGAAGGAATTCAGGGAATTCTGTTAAGTATCGATGATGAAAATAAAATTCTCGGATTTCAGGATATTAAATCAGCCAGATTATATGAAATTCCGTATGATGATAATTTAAGGATACAGAGTAAATACGGAAATGTTATGAGTATGGCAGAGCTGCAAAAGGGAGAAGTCTATAAATTATATTATACAAGAAGTATTAAAAAATTAACCGGTTTGCAGGTATCTGACAGTACCTGGGTATACACGGATGTAACCAAATTTTCTTTTGATGAAAATAAAAAAATTATGATGATAGGTGATGAAGCCTATAAGTTCACTAATGATCTAAGGATTTATTCGGATAACATTGAAGTGCAGATAATGGATATTACCGAAATGGACAGACTGATCGTCAGGGGATATGATAAACAGGTTTTATCCGTGGTGGTTGATAAGGGTCATGGATATCTGAGAATACTTAATGATGTGTATTTTATAGGCGGATGGATAGAAATAGGCCAGGATATAATAAAGCCTGTTACGGAAGATATGCTTATACCTGTAGGGGAAGGTGATTATCTTGTAAGGGTAACAAACCGTGGATATGCCGGTGAACAGGAGGTATCCGTAAGCAGAGATAGGGAAACAAAGCTGGATCTTTCAAAAATAGATATAGAAGAGGTTTCAATAGGACATGTAAAATTTATTATTTCTCCGGATTATGCGAGATTATATATTGATGATGAGATTACCGAATTTGAAGACAGAGTACCAATGGAGTATGGTATACATTCAATAAGAGTTGAATGTGCAGGTTATGAAACTATAAATTCATATATAAAGGTAGGATCCGATTATGCGGAAATAAGTATAGAAATGGATGAATCGGAGGAGAATATATCGGAAAAGGAATCGGTGAGTGATAATAAAACAAAGCCTTCCGTAATTCCCGACAGTAATAATGCGGTATCGGATAATAGTTTAACTGTTTCAAAAAATTCCATATCACAGAATTCAGCTTCGGTTTATAATTCCGAAACCGTAAATAAACCGGTTATTTCCGGAGAGAAAAAGATTTATATAGAGCAGCCGGAACAAACCGAAATATATCTGGATGGTAATTATATAGGTATAGCACCGGTAAGTACTGCAAAGGTTACAGGAAGTCATGTTATAACATTAAGTAAAGATGGATATCAGACAAAAAGTTATACGGTAAATATTGCAAATGATGAAAAAGACATAACCTTTAGCTTCTCATCACTTATAAAAAATTAAGTTAATTGCAGGATATAATATTAAGATAACAGGACCTGATAATTACCGGATATCAGGTCCGGTTTTTATTGAAACAGAGAATGAAAAACATTATAATGTTCTAGTCAGTTTCGGAGAATAGAATAATGCAAATTATTAATTATTTAAAAAATAAAAAAAATATAACAAAAACTGCAGTTTTTCTTATAACTGTAATTATAGCAATCGCACCGGTTATTTCCAGGTATTGTATTAACGGTCATGATCTGGAATACCATTTGTTAAGGATTGAAAGTCTTAAAGAGGGTATACTTATGGGAATGCCTTTTTTAAAGGTTAATGTACTTTTTTTCGGAGGCGCAGGATATGCAAGTTCTATGTTTTATCCCGATTTTTTGTTATATTTACCGGCATTGTTAAGAGTAGCAGGAGTTTCCATTAATAATTCATATCATATTTTTGTGGCTGTATGTATCATACTATGCTATATTTCAACGTACTTATGTGTAAAAAATATGACGGATTCAACTTATGCAGGTATGATCGCTGCAGTTGTCATTACTTTGTGTCCGTATCATCTGGATGATATCTATATAAGAAGTGCAGTAGGTGAATATACCGCATTTATCTTTATTCCCATAATAATATATTCCATATATAATATTGTATTTGAAGAAATGGATAAACCTCAATTATTTATCTTGGGATATGCCGGTATTCTGTTATGCCATACATCAACTTTTATAATGTGTACAATATTCGGATTTATTGTATTGGTTATAAATATTAAAAAGATCTTTAGGGAGAAAAAACTGTTTATTAAAATAATTATATCTGTGCTGATAACGCTTATGATCACCTGTTTTTACTGGTTACCTATGCTTGAGCAGTTTATGGATACGGCTTTTTATGTTTCCGTACCCTGGATGGAGCCAAAGAATGAAGCAGTTGATTTTTTCAGAATTTTCGGTAATGTATTTCCTTCAATGGGAAGCTTGTGTATTTTATTATTGATTCCCAGATTATTTTTAAAAAATAAGGAAATACATGGAGAAGAAATATTTGAGGAGGATAATAATAAAGTAAGTAAGAAAGTAAAGGAAAATGTTGAAACCGGTATAGATCATATTATCTGTTATTCGGATATTCTTATACTTCTGGGGATATTTTTTATGATAATGGCAAGTAATATATTGCCTTGGGATAGATTGGGTAATTATTTATCTTTTATTCAATTTCCCTGGCGATTTTTTATTATGAGTTCTTCCTTATTCTCTGTTTCCGCAGGATTGATCTACAGTAAGATAGCGGGTATGGATAAAGACACGGCAAAAATTTGGATATTTGATAAAGATGGAGATTCAACAGTTGCCGATCTTGGAATTATAATACTTACTGTATTACTTTTTATAAATGGAATTATTGTATTTAACGACTACGGAGCTAAAAATCAGGGTTATTATGATTATTCGGATGATTACTATTCCTATAAACCATATACGGCAAATGTTATTGCCGGTGAATGGTTACCTTTAAGAGTTACCGATAAGGATACATTGGTGTCCGATAGTGAAAAAATGATCGCCTCGGATGGAACGGAAATTGGGTATAAACGAATTAAAAATTACATAATCGCAGATATTAAGGATACTTATGATTATATAGATGTACCTTTTATATATTATAAGGGTTATGAGGCAGAATATACTTTAGAAAATGGTGAAAAGAGTAAATTATCCGTAACCGGTTCCGGTAATAACGGAATGTGTCGTGTGTATCCGGATGGAAGAGGTAAGGGAGAACTCAAGGTATTTTATAAAGGAACGATTATAATAAAAATTGCCATGATAATAAGTATTATTACGGTATTAGTTATTTTTATAATTTTTCTCGGTAAAAAGAAAAGAATGTTTTTTATAGTCAGTCTGCTGATCTTATCGGTTACGGGCTGCAGAGTTGAAAATACAGATAAGGTAACTTTGGAAGATAATGACAATGATAAAGATAATTTAATATCTGTCAGTAATAATCTAGCGGAAAAGGATTCAATTATACGTATAAATTTATCGGGTTATGAATTATATGGTTCAAAAAAAGCGATATTGGAAGGCAACGGAGAAGAACTTTCTTTTTCTGTGATAAATGAAAAGGATAATGAGGAGATTTTTAACGGAGAGATCCGGTATGATAAAAAGGCAAATGATGATGGTTTAATATACGGAGTTCTTGATTTTACTTTATTGGAAAAGGAAGGGAATTATTATATTAAAACAGATACAGGTTATGAATCCGGGGTTTTTGAAATAAAGGATGAACTATATAAGGATTTATTGGCGGAAAGTAAAAAACAATCGGAAAAAAATATTGTTAAATCAAAAGATTTGAATTCTGAAAATATTAAAAAAATAATTTTGAGAATGACGGATTGTTTATTGGAGATAGAATTTTTTGAAAAATATGATTCCGAAAGTATGTTAAAGGGATTGAAAAATAATCAAAATGATAATGTTTCCGGGGATATTATTAAATTAAAGAAGGAAATAGATTTATTTAAGGATCAAATAGATGAAAATGGGGAATTAAAGTTTTTATCGGTTCAGGATCCTGATATTCTTTACAGTTATTCGGCAGTATTATCGCTGTTTGCATATGAAAATAAAGATTATGACAAAAGCTATTCGGAGGATTGTATAAAACTATCGGAACTGGTTTATAAAAAGGCTGAAGAGATTCTAAGGAATAATGGATCAAAGGATGATCAGGTAAAGGATAAGCGATTTTGGGCATCGGCTCAGTTATATAAATATACTGCTAAAAAGGAATACAGGAAAGTTGCTGAAGAATATGCGCTTGATCCTCCCAAGGGATTTAATAAAGATAAAAGCGGATATCTGGGAACGGTAGCATATCTTACATGTTATAATAAAATAGATTTAAATGTAGGAGATAAACTGATAACCCGGCTTATGGATGATATAAATTATATTGTAAAAGCATCTTCACAAAATAATTGGCTGGTAATGACCGGTAATGAAAAGGAAGAGAATATTGAGGAAATATTGGAAGCTGGAAGATTGCTGGTTTTGGGAAATTATATTACTAAAAATATAAAATATGTGGAAACCTGTGAAAATCAGCTGGCTTATTTGTGTGGGCGGAATAAAGACGGAGAGTATTATATTTTTTCAGAGGATACACAATATCAAAATGAGGCAAATAAATTTATATTGGCCGGTCTGGTTGACAGCTATATATATGAAAATAAGAAGGTTGAAGATACTAACAGGTAAAAGAGAGAGAGAATAATGAATGTAAATGTTGACGGATATAATATATGTTATAAGATTACAGGAACCGGTGAAGAATATGTGGTAATGCTTCAGGGATGGGGAACTGATCTTGGAGTATATGATCTGGTTGCGGATTCAATAAATGATAAATATTGTTTTGTTCAGTTTGATCTTCCCGGTTTTGGTGGTTCTGATGAGCCGTCGGAAGCCTGGAATGTTGATGCATATGCGGATTTTTTCTGTAAATTTCTTGAAGCTCTTAATATAAAAAAAGCTACTCTTATCGGACATTCTTACGGTGGAAGAATAATTATTAAGCTGGCGGCACGGGAAAGAATCCCTTTTGAAATAAAAAATATTGTACTTATAGACAGTGCCGGTATTATGCCGAAGAGATCTTTTAAGCAGAAATTTAATATAAAAAAATATAAGTTAATAAAAAAAATAGTTAACATCAAGATAGTTTATGCTCTTTTTCCGGAACTTATAGAAGACTGGAAAAATTCACAGGGATCGGCGGATTACAGAAATGCATCTCCTATGATGAGAAAGTGTATGGTTATGGCGGTAAATGAAGATCTTACGGAACTTTTACCTATGATAAAGCAGGATACTTTATTAATCTGGGGAGATAAGGATACGGCAACTCCGATAAGTGATGCTAAGCTTATGGAGGAGAAGATACCAAATTCCGGATTGGCAGTATTACAGGGATGCGGACATTATTCATTTCTTGAAAATCCGGTTGTATTTAAGAGTATTATGAGGAGTTATTTTAATTTATGATCATAAGAGAGATTATCACAATTATATTATTTATACCCGCTATTTTCCTTGCTATGCGTTATAACCTTCATATGTTTCAGCTTAATGGTTATAAAAACGACGAACATTTAAACAGATTAAAAAAGAATCTGCGTCAGCAATGGCTGCTGATATTTACATTTATATTGGGATTTACCAGGGTGATGCTTCCGTATCTGATTTTTGATATTATCGGATATATTACTCTTTTACTTGTTATTCTTGTATACAATGCTATGAGGAGACTTAATACAAAAAAGAAGCTTGTATATACCGCAAGAGTAAAAAGAATGATCGGCACCATCTGTATTGTGAATCTTATCATCATAGTCGTCTCTTTTATTTTCTTAGATATAAAAAGGGTGGGCGGCTGCTTTCTTATGTTAGTAGGCTTACAGCTTATAATGAATGTTGTATCCAATTTAATAAATCATCCCTTAGAATGGGGAGTAAAACAGTATTATATAAATGATGCAAAGAAAATGCTTAAAGAGAATCCCTCTCTTAATATAATAGGTGTAACGGGAAGCTACGGAAAAACCAGTGTTAAATTTTATTTACAGACTTTGCTTAAGGATAATTTTAACGTGCTGGTTACACCGGAAAGCTATAATACCCCTATGGGAGTGGTTAAAACCATCAGAGAATCGCTTAAAGCTACGCATGAGATATTTGTATGTGAGATGGGTGCAAGACATGTCGGTGACATAAAGGAAATCTGTGATATAGTGCATCCTCAGCATGGATTGATAACTTCCATAGGTCCCCAGCATTTGGAGACATTTTTTAATATGGAGAATATTAAAAAGACCAAGTTCGAACTTGCGGATGCTCTGCCAAAAGACGGAATGCTTTTTTTAAACGGAGATAATGATTATATTAAGGAACAGGCAGCAGGATACGATAATATAATCTTTTATTGTACCGGCGAAAATGAAAGGGATATAGAGATAAAGACCGGGAAAAACGAAGTATATAGGGCGAAAGACATTAAGGTATCGCAGCTGGGTACAGAATTTAAGGTAACAGCACCGGACGGAAGCTCAATGCACTATAATATGAGGCTGATAGGTGTCCATAATGTAATAAATGTGGTTGGAGCTATCGCAGTAGCAAATAAGCTGGGAGTAAAGCTTGAAGATCTTAAGATACCGGTAAGACGGCTTGAAAGTGTGGAACATCGTATGCAGCTTAGGGAGCATGGATTAGTCACGATCATAGATGACGCTTATAATTCAAATCCCGTAGGTTCAAAAGCAGCCGTTGAGACTCTTAAGCTCTTTGACGGAATAAGGATATTGATAACTCCCGGAATGGTGGAGCTTGGAGATAAGGAAGAAGAATACAATTATTTGTTTGGAACCTATGCAGCCAAATGCTGTGACTATATCCTGCTTATCGGGAAAAAGAGGACAAAACCGATATATGACGGTGTCTTGAGTGAAGAATTTTCAGATGAGAGTCTTAAGGTATTTGATAAACTTGAAGAAGCCCTGGCTTTTGCATATGAGATAAAGGGAGAGGGACATAAGTATATACTTTTGGAAAATGATCTGCCCGATAATTATTAAAGGGCATTGTTAAAATGATTTTTGTAAGGCATCGATAGAAAAAATCATTTAATAAAAGAATAATGTAAAATATACTTGACATATTTCCATATCAGGTTTATTATACTTACAAGAAACAAAACTTGAGTGCACCGGGTTTGTTTTAACTTAGTTGAGGTAAAGGCGTTGACTGAGCCCTTACAGAAGTATATTGGATCACATAATGAAAGAGAGGATATGGAAATGGAAGGAACATCTATCTACAGAGGAGCAGGAGTAGCTACAGGTCTTTTAATAGGTTTTATAATATGTATCATATTATTCAGGTTTATCAATAAGGATAAGAATTTATCAACAAAGTATGATGAAAGGCAGAAGACGGTAAGAGGCAAGGCATATATGTATGGGTTCTGGGGAGCCATGATCGCAGCTATTTTGGTCATGATTCTTGATTCTGCAGGTATAATGATCGCAAGCAGGCTTACCACGGATTTCTTTGTCATATTTATCGGGACATTTATACAGGTTACCTACAGCATATGGAATGACGGTTATTACGGCATAAACACAAATAAAAAGAGGTTTTATATTGTATCCCTTTGTGCCGGTATAGCCAATCTGCTTTCGGTCATCGCCAATATAAAAGACGGAAGATTTATCGATAACGGAGTGATATCCGATGCAGGAATCAATCTTTTGTGTGTGATCCTGTTTTTGATGATAGCAGCGGAGCTTATTATAAAGGATAGGATGGATGAAAAGGTATCCGCAGAAGAAAGCGAGGACTGATCATGAAGAATTTAAAGCTTAAGGCAGCCCGTGCCGGTATGGATATGTCCCAGGAGGATCTTGCGAAAAAATGCGGAGTATCAAGGCAGACTATTTCTGCCATAGAAAAAGGAGATTATAATCCCACCATAAATTTATGCATTGCCATATGTAAAGTGCTTAATAAAACATTGGATGAACTATTTTGGGAATAACAAGTAAAGAATAAGGAGAATACCTTGCAGGAGAAGCCTTTAAAGACAATAGCTTATATACATACGGATTTCTCACAAAAATTCGGACTTCCCAGACAGAGTGGGCTTATAGATGAGCTTACCGGATATATAGAATTTGAAAAAGGATATAGAAATCCCGAGGCAGTCAGAGGACTTGACGGTTATGATTATATATGGCTCTTATGGGGATTTGATGTTGCTTCGGATGAAGAGTTTAAAGCAACCGTACGGCCTCCAAGACTTGGAGGTAATGAAAGAATGGGAGTTTTTGCCACAAGATCTCCGTTTCGTCCAAATCATATAGGATTATCTTCCGTAAAGCTTACAGGTATCGAATATACTAAGTACAAAGGTCCGTTATTGCGGGTTTCAGGTATAGATATGAAGGATTCAACTCCTATATATGATATAAAACCCTATCTAAGCTATACGGATTCTCATGAAGGTGCAAAAAGCGGATTTACGGCTAATTTAAAGTCTTCTGAACTCAGGGTTGAATTTCCGGAGGAATTACTTAACAGGATTCCAAAGGATAAACGAAGTGGTGCAATAGCTGTACTAAAAGGAGATATAAGACCTTCATATCATAATAAAAGAGAGATTGAAAAAATATACGGATTAAGCTATGCCGGTCATAATATACGCTTTAGAGTGGATAAAGACCGGCTTATTGTTATTGATGTAAATGATCAGGTCCTTGCCGGCGAATAAAGAATAAAGAATATATTGAAAATACTTGAGTTTAAGAGGAGGTTAATATGTTAGAAAAAGGAATAAAAGCTCCGGAGTTTTCTCTTCCGGATCAAAACGGAAAAATCCATTCATTATCGGAATACAGAGGACAAAAGGTGATATTGTACTTTTATCCCAGGGATAATACTCCCGGATGTACAAAACAGGCCTGTGGTTTTGCCGGGCTTTATCCTCAATTTAAGGAAAAGGGAGCGGTTGTTCTTGGTGTGAGTAAGGATTCGGTAGCTTCTCATAAGAAATTCGAAGATAAATACGGTTTACCCTTTACCTTGCTTTCGGATACTGAACTTGAGGTTATTAAGATGTATGATGTTTGGAAGGAGAAAAAGAATTACGGCAAGGTTTCAATGGGGGTTGTTCGTACAACATATCTTATTGACGAAGATGGAATTATAATTAAAGGGATGGATAAAGTAAAAGCTGCCGATAATCCTCAGCAGATGCTTAGCGATCTTGATAAGGAAATATGAAATATACATCTGTAAACGAGTACCTTAAGAATAAATACGGAGAAAAGGTTTATAAGCTTTCTATAGATGCAGGTATGACTTGCCCTAACAGAGACGGAACCATCGGAAGGGGAGGTTGTATTTTCTGTTCGGAGGGAGGCTCCGGAGATTTTACTTTTGGAGCAGAAAAACCTTATGCCTGTACAAAAAAGGATATAAAACTTCAGCTTGATAAAGCTAAGGCGCTTATATCTTCAAAATCAGATTGTAAGAAATTTATAGCATATTTTCAGGCATATACAAATACGTATGCGCCTATAGATTATTTAAAAGAAGTATTTTATGCAGCTATAGAATGTCCGGAAATAGAGATTCTCTCGATTGCAACAAGATGTGACTGTATATCTGAGGAGGTTCTTTCGTTATTAAGGGAGCTTAATCGCATAAAACCTGTATGGGTGGAAATGGGTCTTCAATCGATGCATTTAAAGACTTTGGAATTTATAAAATGCGGATATACCTTTGAGGACTTTAAGGAGAGTACTTTAAGGCTTGATCGGGAGGGAATAGAGGTTATTGCTCATCTTATACTTGGACTTCCGGGTGAAACCGAAGAAATGATGCTGCAGTCCCTGGATTCGGTACTTGCCTTACCCATACAGGGGATTAAGCTTCAGCTTTTGCATATACTTAAAGGAACGGAGCTTGCAAGGATTTATGAGGAAAATCCCTTTCATATTTTCAGTATGGAGGAGTATTGTTCATTGGTGGTCAGATGTCTGAAAAGGATCCCCCCGGATATTGTTATTCACAGACTGACCGGTGACGGGCCAAGGAGACTTCTTATTGAACCTGAATGGAGCACGGATAAGAAAAGGGTTCTAAATACCATAAACAAAAGTATTTAGTTCTTATATATCGGGATTGACATTATAAAACGTAATGTATTTAAGTATTTATAAATAAGAAGGAGAATTATATGCCACCCACAGGAGGAAGACCCGGAGGGCCGGGAGGACATTATATGACAGCCGAAGAGCTGGCAAAAGCGCCTAAAATAACCGGAGAATTGGTTAAAAGGGTTTTTTCGTATCTGAAACCATATTGGAAACAGCTTATACTGGTGCTTTTATGTATTGCTCTTTCATCTGTTGCGGGATTAATGCCTTCTATATTAACCGGTAAGATAATTGATGAAGGACTTATAGGAAAGAACTTAAGGTTACTTATTCTGTATATACTTGCTTCCTTTGGAGTGACTCTTATAGCCAGTCTCATAGGTGTTATTGAGAGCTATATCAATAACTGGATCGCCCAGCATATTACTTATGATATGCGAAATATTATGTACAGACATTTGCAGCGCATGTCACAGAGGTTTTTTACTTCCAATAATCAGGGAGATATAATTACCCGCATGACTTCTGATATAGATGGAGTTGAATCGGTAATAACCAATACTTTTAAGAGTATCCTGTCAAATTCGATCACACTGATTTTTGCTCTGGCAGCAATGTTTAAAAAGAACTGGATACTTGCAATACTTGGGATAATAGTTATCCCGCTTTTTGTAATACCCACAAGACGTGCC
>JAILKH010000051.1 GCA_024693925.1 Lachnospiraceae bacterium
AAAGAGTATATTCAAATATGTATATGTTTACAGCTATGTTCATATGTCTGATCCTGGGAATAGCAATGAGTTATCTTTATTTGGACGGATTGAGATATACATTCTTAAGATATGCCGTTGCTCTGGCGGCTTTCGGAGCCTTTTGTTATGTAAGAAGAGGTGATGTTTCAGAACTGCTGGGATATCTTAAGCGTCGTTTTATAAAGCGGATATAGTAGTAAATTGACTTAATCAGGGTGGTTCTGTATACTTATTTAAAATCAGTTTAAAACTAAAAGAGTATTAAGGACAGAAAGTGTGCGATAATGAAAACTTTGATAGTTATACCGGCAAGAGGCGGATCGAAGAGGATACCGAGAAAGAATGTACGTATTATGTGCGGCAAGCCGTTGATCGTATATTCAATAGAAAATGCTAAAGCTTTAAAACAATATTTTGACGTAGATGTTGCCGTTTCAACGGATGATGAGGAATTGGGAGGTATAGTAAAAAAAAGAGGAGTTGAGGTTATTGCAAGACCTAAGGAACTTGCAACCGATTCGGTGACGCTGGATCCTGTTATCTATCATGCGGTTACTTATATGGAAGAGAAGAAAAGGTGTAAGTATGATACTGTTATTACTATGCAATGTACTTCGCCTACTCTTAAGTTTGAAACAATAAAAAATGCGCTTGATTTTTTTGAAAAGTCGGATTGGGATACGGTGATAAGTGCGATGAATAAACCGCATTTATCCTGGGGTGTTAAGGATGGAAAGATAACCAAAAATTATGAGAAGAGACTTAATTCTCAGGAACTTCCGGCAAATTATCTTGAAACCGGCGGCTTTTTGATAACCGGACGTGAGTGTGTAACCGAGCATGGGCGGATCGGCGAAAAGGTTAATATTTTTGAAATATCGGAAGATGAGGCAGTAGATATCGATACTTATTCTGACTGGGTACTTTGCGAAAATATCTTAAGGAGGAAAAGGATACTGTTCCGTACGGTGGGGAAGATGCGACTGGGAATGGGGCATGTTTACAGATGTCTGACTTTGGCTTATAAACTTACCGGACATGATATTGTATTTGTTATAGATAAGGATTCGGATATAGGTATTGAAAAAATAAATGAATCTAATTTTCCGCTTATCACTATTGAAGATGACGAAGAATTTGAAAGAGTTCTTGACAGGGAGAGACCGGACATACTGGTTAATGATATATTGGATACTACCGTTAAGTACATGACTATGGTTAACCGGTATTGTAAAAGAGTGGTAAATTTTGAAGATGTGGGTCCCGGTGCAAAATATGCGGATGCTGTAATAAATGCCTTGTATGAAAAGGGAGAGAAGCTTCATAATGAATATTACGGTTCCAGATATTTCTGTATAAGAGACGAGTTTCTGGAAGAAGAGCCTTCGGAATTTTCCAAGAAAGTTGAGAATATTATTGTAATATTCGGAGGGGCCGATCCTTCGGATCTTACGGGAAGACTTTACTCCATAGCAAAAGAGCTGCATAAGGAATTTCCCAAAATAAGATTTCATTTTCTTGTTGGATTTGCTTATAATCATAAGGATAAGATTCTTAGTGATACGGAAAATAATATATATGTTCATAATGATGTAAAAAGAGTAAGCTCATATATGAGCAAGGCGGATCTTGCCATTACTTCACAGGGACGTACAGTTTTTGAGCTGGCAAGTATGGGAGTTCCTGCGGTGGTTCTTGCCCAAAATGAAAGGGAAGCAGAACATGTTTTTGCCGGGATACAGAATGGTTTTATAAACCTTGGAATAGGGAAGGAACAGGATGATTCAACAATTATATCAACCATAAAATGGCTTATAATGACACCTAATGTGAGAGCTGAAATGCGTCGGTTACAGCTTACGAAAGATTTTTCCAAGGGACAGGATCGGGTGATCCATCTTATTTTGAATGATCTGGATGATGAGGATTAGATGATCGGATAGGATATAGATGAAAAAAGATGATTTTCAGATGATTAATATCCAAAAGGAATATGAACAGGATCTTTTGGATGCACAGATAATATGGGAACAGCAGGAGGAACTTAAAAGACAGGCATATCTGGAAGAACAGATGAGAATACAGGAGGAAATGCAGAAACAGCAGGAGATAGAGGCCAGGATCCTTCAGGAAAATGCCCGTCAGTTTGTAAATGAAATGCCTTCCCTACATGATGTTACGGCAGTTTCTCTTAATGATAATATTGATAATACTTATGCAGGAAATGCTATTCCGGTTGAGCCTGTTATCCCAAGGGAAATATATGATTCCCAATTAACCCATTATGCAACGGCAATGAGCGGCTTTAGTGGCAGAAAAGTGTTACTTGTGAATACTGTATGCGGGACCGGAAGTGTCGGAAGACTTGTGGTCGGTCTGTATCATACACTGGAAGCCTACGGCTATGAATGTCTGGTTGCTTACGGAAGGGGAGAGGCGCCTGAGGATGTAAGAGCATATCGTATCGGTACAGATACGGATATTTATGTTCATGGAGCTATGAGCAGGCTGAATGACAGGCATGGTTTTTATTCAAGAAAGGCCACGCTTGATTTTGTTGCAATGATAAAAGAATATGATCCGGATATCATTCATTTGCATAATATTCATGGATATTATCTGAATATTGAAGTGTTGTTCAATTATTTAAAAAAATGTAATAAGAAGATAATATGGACTCTGCATGATTGCTGGACCTTTACGGGTCATTGTTCTCATTTTGAATATATAGGATGTACCAAATGGCTGAACGGATGTTATAAATGCGAGCAATTAAATGAATATCCGAAGTCTTTTGGGGTAGATAATTCAAAACGGAATTATGAAGAGAAGCGAAGATTATTTACAGGGATAGAAGATCTTATGATAGTCACTCCTTCCGAATGGCTCAAGGATAAGGTAAGTCAGTCTTTCTTAAGGGAGTATCCGGTGGTGGTGGTTCCTACGGGAATAGATCTTATGCAGTTTTATCCCTATAAGGAGGTTATGTCGGAGGATAATCTGATTTTTAATATTAAAAATCAGTTATCTATAAGAAATAAAATAATTTTGCTTGGTGTTGCAAATCCCTGGAGAGACAGAAAGGGATTATTACAATTCGGTCTGCTGGAGAAAACCCTCAGTGACAGATATGCGATCATATTAGTGGGGCTTAATGATAAACAGTTGCAGAACCTTTCGCCGAATATTATCGGGTTGAATAAGACAGACAGTGTGGAAGAGCTTGCGGCCCTTTATTCCATGGCAGATATATATGTGAATCTCACATTGGAGGATACCTTTCCTACTACAAATCTGGAGGCGCTGGCCTGCGGTACGCCGGTGATCACCTATAAGGCAGGAGGAAGCCCCGAGAGTCTGGATGATACCTGCGGTGAGGTTGTTGAACGTAACAGTATACAGGGGATTGTGGCGGCAATAGATAAAATAATGTCATTAAAGGGACAGAATTATACTTCGGAAATGTGTGTTAGAAAAGCGCAATTGTACAATAAAGAGTACCGTTTTCTGGAATATATACAACATGTGTACGAGGTTGTATAGGTGGAGTCGATCATTGAAGGAAATATGTGTTAAATTTGAAAAAAGCATAATGTTAGTCTTGAAATGCTTTATGTATATCGTTTCTTTTGCGGTATTTTTTCTGCTGTTTTCAATTGACAACAGAGAGATAATAGAGCTTTCAAGAACTGCGGCGGTAACCTTATCCACTTATGTGATAATACTTTTTTTGTTGTCAAACACATACGGAAGTTATGATATCGGAAGAAGGAAGGATAAGGATATACTTTTTTCCCTGATGCTGTCGGGTATTATTACGGATCTTGTTACTTATTTTGAACTTACCATAATGAAGACAAATGAGGCCAATAATACTACATTCAGAATTGAAAATGTCGGTATCCTTATATCCGTTATACTTGTTCAGTTACTTGTATATTATTTTTTTGTAAAAATCGGCAGCAGGTTTTATTTTTGGATAAATGAAGCGGAAAAATGCCTTGTCATAACTACCGAAGATGAAAAAATACAGGGAGTGGTAAAGGCTCTTTCCGATTTCTCCAGTAAATACAGGGTATATGATATAGTTAATTGTTATGTAGAGGATATTAAAGAGAGGATAGTAAAAGCAGACACGGTAGTTCTTTATGAAGTTCCCGTGGAGGTAAGAAAAGAGATCATAGACTGGTGTTATCAGAACCTTAAAAACATTTATTACAATCCGAATGTTGCAGATATACTGGAGCATAATTCTCAGCAGCTGGTTATTGATGATATTCCTTTTTATGCATGGCAGTTTCATTTGATCACTTTTGAACAACGTATAATAAAACGGCTTATGGATCTTGTCATATCCCTTATACTGCTTATTATTACGAGTCCCATATTACTGGTAAGTGCCGTATGTATTAAGAAAAACGATGGGGGAAAGGTTTTTTTTAGGCAAAAGAGAGCAACAGCGAACGGAAAAGTATTTGATATTTACAAGTTCAGGACTATGAAGGAAAATGTGGAGAATAAGTCTGTTATCAAGGATGATGACAGAATTACAAAGGTAGGACATATACTTCGTAAGTACAGAATTGATGAATTGCCCCAGCTGATCAATATCGTAAAGGGAGATATGAGTCTTGTGGGTCCCAGACCGGAGATGCTTGAGAATGTGGAAGACTACACAAGAAAACTTCCGGAATTCAGATACAGATTAAGAATGAAAGCGGGACTTACCGGATATGCGCAGATATTCGGTAAGTATAATACCAGTTCAAAGGATAAACTGATCCTTGATCTTATTTATATTGAGAATTATTCATTGATAAAAGATATTCAGCTATTATTCCAGACAGTGCTGGTGATTTTTAAAGCTGAAGAATCCACGGAGGCATTTGGTGATAAATAATCCGACAGTATCAATAGTTACCGTAACATATAACAGTGAAGCTACCTTGGCAAGGACAATAGAATCGGTGCTTGCGCAGACTGTATTACCCTTGGAGTATATAATCATCGACGGGTGTTCTAAAGACGGTACACTGGATATAGCCCGCAGTTATAAAGAGTCTTTTGCGGAGAAAGGGGTTATCTATAAGATATTATCTGAGCCTGATGAGGGAATATATGATGCTATGAATAAGGGGATCGGAGCGGCATCCGCAGATATAATCGGGATGATAAATTCCGATGACTGGTATGAACCCTGCGCCATCAAGGTAGTGTGTGATACCTATGCCGAAGAAGAATTCGATCTGTTTTATGCAGATCTTAAAATGCACATGCCTTCGGGGGCGGTTTTTATAAAGCATTCAAGGAACAGAAAATATGCAACTTCCAGGGACTGGAATCATCCCACAACTTTTATTACCCGGAGAACATATGAGAAGTATCAGTATAAAAATAAAACCATCCATGACGATTATGATCTTATACTGCGTTTAAAGAAAGCCGGTATAAAGACGGTGGTTAAAAATGTTGTTATTGCCGATTTTACCATGAACGGTACGAGTCATGAGAAAAGCCTTAAAAAGGCGTTTGAGAGAATAAAGATAAAGTACGGGATATACAGGGATAACGGATATTCCTTTATTTATTTTTTTGAGTGTTTTATCGTGGAAGTTGCAAAGCTTATAGTCGGATAGGGTATATTATGGAAATAAAAACTCTTACTTTTTTTTCGAATTATTATAATCACCATCAGAAAGCATTATGCGATGAATGGTATTCTCTTCTGGGGGAGGGTTTTACCTTTGTGGAAACGGAACCCATAGAAGGGTTTCGTGCCACTATGGGATGGGGTAAGGAAGAGGTTCCGCCTTATGTACTACGGACATATATAGATGATGCATCTTATAAAAAGGCACTTTTACTGGGACGGGAATCGGATCTTGTTGTTATGGGTACTGCTCCCGAAGAATTTATAGAGGAACGTTTAAGGCTTGATAAGATAATTTTCCGTTATTCGGAAAGGCCGCTTAAAGAGGGGTTTATTAAATTCTTTATCCCCAGACTTACCAAAAAATATATTCATTTACACATCAGAAATAAAAATAAGAAGATATATATATTGGCTGCCAGTGCTTATACTGCCTGGGATTACAGGAGAATGTTTAACAGCTATCCCGGGAAATGTTATAAATTCGGTTATTTTCCGGAGCATATTCAATATGATGTGAATAAGCTGATGGACAGAAAGAGTATATTTGCGGATAGGGAGACCGGAGATGCTCAAATGCCCACTATATTATGGGCGGGAAGAATGCTAAGGCTTAAACATCCGGAGTTGCTTATAAAGGCAGCCGTAAAATTAAAAAATAAAGGATATAAATTCAGTATTACCTATGTAGGTGAAGGGAAGCAGAGAAAAAAAGTTGAAACGATGGCCTATAAGTACGGTTTATCGGACAATATAAATTTTATTAATTTCCTGTCTCCCATCGAAGCCAGAGAAAAAATGGCTGATCATAAAATATTTGTTATGTCCTCTGATTTTTGGGAGGGATGGGGATCGGTTATCTATGAGGCGCTTAATGCCGGCTGTGCCACCGTTGTGTCTCATGCGCCGGGAGCAACCCCATGGCTTGTAAAACATGAAAAGACAGGGCTGGTTTTTAAAAACAAAAGTGAAGCTTCCTTAGAGGAACAGCTTGAAAAATTAATGAAGGACCCGCAGCTTTGTGTTAAGTATGGAACGGCAGCCTATAAACAAATGGAGAAATTATGGAATCCTAATGTTGCGGCAAGGAATGTGCTTACTTTGGCGCAGGACCTTACCGAAGGTAAGCCGGTAAGTATAAAAGAGGGCCCATGTTCGGTGGCCGGAATACTGAAAAACAACTGGTATCATTATTGAAAGTGCTGCTCCCGGGCAGGTATAAAAAGGGAAATTATGAAAATATTATTTTTAATGGAATATCCGATAGATCTTCCGGGGGGAGGACAGCTTTCTACCTGGACATTATGTGACGGACTTGTCAGACAGGGACATAAGCCTGTGGTGGCCTGCCCCAAACTTCTCAGTAAAAGAAGAATTGATTTTGATTTTAAAATAGATGAATATAAGTCGGATGAAAATCGTGAAAGAAGTAAAATGGCAAGGATAGGTAATTTTATTTCCAGGATTTTTTCGTTTTACAGGATAATAAAAAAAGAAAGGCCGGATATTATCCACGTATCAATGTCGGAATCTCTTATAACTTTCGGGGTTTTAAGATGTCTCGGAATATTTAAGGATATTCCTTTTGTATATACTGACAGAGGTTTGGCTTACGGCTACAGAAAACATTCTCTTTTTTGCATGAAAAAAACATTAAAGTATGCGGCGGGTATGATCTGCACAACCGAATATAATAAGGGGCTGTGGCTGGAAAAAAATGTTAAGACAAATATAAATGTTATTCCAAACACCATAAGCAAAGCTTTTGACAGTTATGATGATAATAAGCGACAGCTTATACGTATCGGAAAGGGTATTAAGGAAAATGATTTTGTTATAGGCTTTGCCGGACGCATCTCCGAAGAAAAGGACTGGGATTTTGTTCCGGTTTTGGTGAAGGCGCTTAAGGATGGTGGGGTGAACTTTAAGGTTGCCATGGTAATTTCCGTATACGAGGACAGGGATAAGGAAATAGTGCAAAATCTTAAGTCGGCCGTAAGCAGGGAGATCGGGGCGGACAATCTTATATATATGCAGGATTTAAGTCAGGAAGAGATAGCGGATTATTATTATATGGTTGATGTATTCGTTATGTCCTCTATGTTTGAGTCTTTTGGGAAAGCGGCAGTGGAAGCAATGAGCCGTAAATGCTCGGTGGTTTCCACCTCTGTAGGAGGCCTGAAAGAGGTGATCGGCAAAGATGAAAATCTTTATACAAAGGATACAACGGAGAAATTTGTTAAACGGGTGAAAACCTTAAGAGAAGATGAAAATGAACTAAAAAAGGACAGGGAATATTTCTATAACAGATATCGAAATCTTTATACAACGGAAAATCATGTTTTAAGACATGTGAAATTATATATGCAAGTAGCCGGTAAACAGGCTTTATAGGGTGGGAGGAGAAGAGCAAATGGAAATTCAGACGAACAGGCTTGATAGAGGATTTTATAAATATCAACAGGAATTTGAAGAGGCTGCATTACGGGTTTTGCGTTCGGGATGGTATATCCTGGGAAAAGAGGTTTCTTCTTTTGAGGAGGAATTTGCTGCTTATATCGGTGCAAAGTATTGTGTGGGACTTGCAAGCGGTCTGGATGCATTATGGCTTGCATTCAGGGTACTTAATATAGGTAAAGGTGATGAGGTAATAGTTCAGGCCAATACTTACATTGCAAGTGTGATGGGAATAACAATAAACGGCGCGGTCCCGGTATTTGTAGAGCCGGATGAGTATTTTAATATAGATGCGGATAAGATAGAAGAGAAGATAACCGAAAAAACCAAAGCGGTGCTGGTGGTACATTTATACGGGCAGGCATCGCGTATGGATAAGATAGTTGAAATATGTAAGCGTCACAAGCTTAGGCTGGTTGAAGACTGTGCGCAGTCCCATGGGTCGGCTTATAATGGGAAGGTGACGGGAACTTTTGGAGATATAGGCTGTTTTTCTTTTTATCCTTCTAAGAATATCGGCGCATTCGGTGATGGGGGTGCTATAGTTACCGATGATGAAGAACTTGCAAAAGAAATGAGAATATACAGAAATTACGGAAGCGAAAAAAGATATTATAATAAGGTAGTGGGTACCAATTCAAGATTGGATGAAATTCAGGCAGCTCTGCTTAAGGTAAGACTTAAATATGCCAAAGAATTAAATGAAGAAAAACAAAAACTGGCGGCAGAATACGATAAAAGACTGAATAATCCGGAATTAATCCTGCCTAAGATAAGAGAGGGTGCCGATCATATATATCACCAGTATGTTGTACGATGTAAAAGGCGTGATGAGCTTATAAATTATCTTAAAGAAAAAGGCATAAGCATAATAATACATTATCCGATACCCCCTCATCTCGCAGAGGCTTATACGTATCTTGGGCATAAAAAGGGTGATTATCCCATAGCCGAGGGCTATGCCGATGAAGTGTTGAGTATTCCCATGTATAATGGTATGCTTAAGGAAGAACAGGATTATACAATAGATATGCTTAATTTATTTAGATGATAAGGATGATCAATATGGATATTAAAGATCAATACAGAATAATAGAATTCGGGGAGTATGGTGATGAACGAGGAAATCTCGTTGTGGCCGAATGCGGCGGAGTAGATGTACCCTTTACCGTTAAAAGGGTTTTTTATATATATGGAAGCGATGATACGGTAATACGGGGAAGACATGCTAATAAACGGAGTGAATTTGTTCTTATAAATGTATCCGGATCAAGCAAGGTTAAAATAGATAACGGATTTGAGTCTGATATTGTGGAACTTAACAGACCCAGAATGGGATTGTATCTTCCGACCATGTTGTGGAAGGATATGTATGATTTTTCCAAAGATTCCGTATTGCTGGTATTATGTTCCGAACATTATGATGGCAATGAGTATATAAGAGATTATGATAAGTATTTAGAGATGGTGGGCGGAATAAAACATGAGTAAAATATCTATAGTAATACCGGTTTATTATAATTCGGATACCCTAATGCTGTTATACGAGGATATGAAGGAAAAAATACTTCATAAACTCGGAGATTATGAAATTGTATTTGTGGATGACGGTTCCGAAGATAATTCCTGGGAAATAATGAATGAGATAAGGGAAAGGGATCCTAATGTTCAGTGTGTGAGGCTGTCCAGAAATTTTGGGGAACATGCTGCCATACTGGCAGGTTTACATGTATGTACAGGTGATTGTGCGGTTACCAAGCAGGCGGATCTTCAGGAGGATTCGGAGCTTATTCTTGAAATGTATGAGAGTTGGAAAAAAGGTAATAAAGTAGTGCTTGCAGTAAGGTCAGAGAGAGATGATAATGCTGTTAAAAAGTTTTTTGCAAACCTTTATTACAGTATAGTCAGAAGGTGCATTGATAAGAATATGCCGGTGGGAGGATTTGACTGTTATCTTCTGGACAGGCAGGTTATTGGGGTTATAGAGATGCTGGATGAGAAAAATTCGGCGCTGACTCTTCAGGTACTATGGGTAGGTTTTAAATCCGATAAAATATATTTTCACAGAAAGGACAGAGAGATTGGAAAGTCACGCTGGACCTTAAGCAAAAAAATAAAGCTGGTTATGGATTCTATGATGAGCTTTTCTTATTTTCCCATAAGATTTATGTCGTCGGTAGGAGTTGTTTGTGCCATTCTTTCTTTTCTGTGGATAGTAGAGGTTGTTTTGGAAAGGCTGATCATAGGGACACCGATACAAGGCTGGGCTTCCCTTATGTGTCTTGTTTTGTTTTCGACCGGAGCCATCCTCTTTATGTTGGGTATTTTGGGAGAGTATTTATGGAGAACGCTTGATGCCAGTCGAAACAGACCGCCTTTTATCATAGATACGGTTAAGGAAACCAGGAGAACGGATAAAGCTGATGAGCATAAAGAATAAAGAAGAGGGTTCATCCGATAAAAATAAAGATGGATTGTTATCAAGTTTTATAAAGTATTTTTATGGTAATTTTGTAGTATTGTTATTGGGACTTATACAACTCCCGTTGACTACCCGTGTTCTTAAAACCGAAGAATACGGTAAGACAACCATGTTTACCACGGCGGTCTCGGTTATTTATATTTTTGCAATATTGGGATTGGATCAGGCTTATATAAGATATTTTTATAAAGAAGGTGTTAAACGTAAGACTTTATTTGTACAGTGTCTTATGCCGCCCCTTATACTGATCCTGATCCTTACATTGATATATACAGCTTTCTCGGATCATTTTAATGATTTTTTATTCGGAGAAAACGGGTTAAGTATTATTATTCCTGTTGTTGCATATACAGTCATATCGGTGTTTGAAAGGTTTTTGTTCCTTAATATCAGAATGGAACAAAACGGAGTATTGTATTCCAATTTAAATATTCTCTCAAAAGTACTTAATATTTCTTTTATTATCCTGCTTGCCGGACTCCTTGGAAGTGATTTCAGAGTGGTTATGTATGCTATGACTTTATCTTTGGGTACAGTTACACTTATCACGGGTATAAGATATCTCTATGTTACAAAAGATGAAAGAGTCCTCAGGCATAATGTAAGTGAAAGAGAACTGCTTCGATATGGTATACCTTTTATTCCAATGCTCTTGATGGAATGGCTGCTTTCATCCATGGATAAATGGTCAATAAAGATTTTTAATGATTTTTCCGAAACCGGTATATATGGTTCCGCAATGCAGATAATGACCATAATATTAACCGTTAAGATCACTTTTGTGGCTTTCTGGTCACCGGTTGCGATGGAAAAATACGAGAAGCTTCCTGATGAGGAGTGTAAGCTTTTCTTTGCGGAGGTTTTTGATAAGGTACAATTTTTATGTATGTGTGCCGCTTTTATGCTTACCTCTTTCAGGGGGGTAATAGTTCTTATACTGGGCAGGGATTACAGGGAAGCAGTGTCGATAATACCGTTCCTTACACTTATGCCGATATTAAGTATTATGTTTGAGATGACCGGCCAGGGAGTTAAATTTACCGGGAAGATCAAATATTTTAATTATGCTTCATTGGCGGCAATAATATGTAATCTTATAGGAAATGCCATACTCGTTCCTTTATACAAAGGGGTTGGTGCCGCACTTGCCACTGCGATAACCTATATTGTTTATTTTGCCATCGGAACAATGTTTTCAAAGAAATGCTATCCGGTAGATTACAGATTCGGTGAATTTGTAATTTCTCTGTTGTTGTATGTGGTTTATGCATTTTATGCTACTGTGACCAAGGATCAGATAATAAGTGCACTGGTGGGAATTGTTATGCTCATTATCTGTTGTTTCATAAATAGAAGGACTTTAAAGAGTCTGTGGAGTTATGTGGCGGAATTTGTTAAGAATACAGGAAAGAAACGGGCATAGATGAGATACGTTGTTATGATCGGATTGTCGGTATTAGCTGCAATACTGATGAAAATAAAAAAAGAATACAAAGTATATATATTGTCGGTTTATCTTGTTTTAATGGCAGTGATCGGTCTGCTGTACAACGTCCGGTTGATGGATAAGGTTATGCCTTCCGTAAGACCTCTGAATCAGACCTTTTATCAGCCTCAATATCAGGAGAGCGGCGAGTATCCCGATAGTTTGCTTATGCTTCTTTTTAAAGACAGGAAGATATTTGTCAGAGATGATGTTTATTTGGTTTCTCAGGCGGAGAAGGAGAATAAATCCTTTCTCTATGCATATTATCATGCCAGAAATATGCATTGGCTTTTGAATTATTCCGGAGCGGTATGTGTAAGAGATAAGTCTATGAATCATCAGAAGGTAAGGGAGACTTTACTGAAAAAGGATTATGAGGTGCTTGGTAATATTAATGATATGTTCAGATATTGCTTTATGTATAATGATCTTATTGATGAACCCGGAAACTATTTTAATTATTACTGGTATTATTATGAATTTTTGCCGGTTATAAAGGCATATATGTGTACTGCAACAGATTCAAAGGGACAAACGGTCTTTGATGCGGAGGAACTTGTTATATTATGGTATTCCACTGACGGAAGTGAGGCGGAGGATCTGTATATAATGACAAAAGATTATTATGAAAAGGAAGTAAAAGAAACGGAGGCACCATATGCTGAATGAAATGATAGCCTCTTACCTTTATAGTATGAGTACGGTTTTCTTTATCAGACAGGTTGCGGCGATCCTGCTGTTATTTCTGATGGGTTATTTTCTGATACTGACTTTAAATAAAGGAAATATAAATACATTCAGTGTTTTACTTGCTTTTCCGTTGGGAGTATCGGTATATTCTCTTGTATTTTTTATCCTGCTGATCCTGAATATAAGAGTAACCGGTTTAAATCTGACCGGGACATTGATCTTTATTGTTATTCTATGTATGACAATAAATCTTTTATGGAATAAGGATTATTTCGGAGGAAACGATCTGAAAGCCGTTTTAATATGTATAATAACGGTGTTATGTATCGCTGTTATTTCATCCTCCGGTTTTCTTCCCACAAGTGTTACCAATGATTCACTGTATTATTATTCTATGTATCCTAAAGCATTGGTTCATTTTGGAGAATTGCGAAAGCAGTTTAACGTATTTTTGACGGATGTGGGTATGACGAGTGCAACGTTAAATACGCTTCCGTTTATGTATGGGTTTAATGAAGGCTTCGGAATACAGTGGTTTATGAATATCAATACGCTGTTTATAGTTATATATGCTCTTTATACCCGTTGCGCGGAGATTATGAACAGGAAAAAAACCAATATTTTTACAGTGTTGTTAACCGGGATATTAATAAGCACCATGCCATATCTTATAATGTCAAAATGGGCAATGTCCAACGGTTATTTTATGTGTTTTATGTTTATTTCCGTTTATACCGCATATATGTATGCCGGGGGAAAGACAAGTATTTATGTATCTGCGATAATATTTACAATGACGGCCTTCTTAAGGATGGAAGGTTCTATAGTTGCTCTTGTACTTATTCTCTGCATATCAACATTAAAAGCATACAGTAACGGTAAATTGTTCGGATTTTATATTTTACCTGTTTTTGCTGTTTCCGTTATGTACGATGTAAGAATTTTTTGTTTTATGAATATTGAAGCGCCCTATACTTTTTTAACAAAGGAAAAGGCAATGGTGCAATTGGCGGCAATGGTTATCGTTTCGGTTTATATTTTGTTTTTCAGATCTAAGGGTTCCCTGAATCCGGCATATCTTAAAGTTTTGCTGCCTTTGGGACTTATAATTGTAAATATGATTTTATTTATGTTTAATAAGACTCTCTATGTTGAAAATCTAAAGGCCTTTGTTGCAAATATATCCAACCAGAGCGGTTGGGGAGTTTTCCCTATGTTTATAATAGGTGTGTATGTATTATGCATAGTTGTATCCTTTAAGAACGGTGATAAAAAAGTGAAATCGGAAGGTAATGTAAGAGAGGTGATCCCGGGCTATACCTATTGGGATCTTTGTTTTCTGGCATATCTGCTGACAGCAATCGCCGTAAGCTTTGCCAGGGAGGATGCATTAAGGGAGAGTATCGGAGATTCCGGTAACAGGGTTATGCTTCAGTCGGTTTTACTGGCTTTCTACGCCGGAGCAGAGCATATTATCGGCCTGCTTAAGGAGTAAGACCGAATTTATTAAATGTTTAGATTTTTTGGAGATATTTATATAGAAATACTATATTTGTTGGTGTATAGTTTATATATGACATTGATCGTTATATTTGGAAGGATCCGGTCAATATGTCTTATGGATAATAAGGAGAATGGATATGTGTGATGAAAGAAGACCCAATGATATGGAAAGAATAACAACACCCGAGCAGGCGGATGATTTTATTGAACATCAGTATGCTTCAATAAGAGAGCAGGTTGGAGACCGTAAGGTTTTGCTTGCTTTATCCGGAGGAGTAGACAGTTCGGTGGTGGCGGCGTTACTTATCAAGGCGATAGGTAAACAATTAGTTTGCGTGCACGTTAATCACGGTCTGTTAAGAAAGGGTGAGCCGGAGCAGGTAATAGATGTTTTCAGAAATCAGATGCGGGCAAATCTTATTTATGTTGATGCTACCGATAGGTTTTTGGATAAATTAGCAGGAGTGTCTGATCCGGAGACAAAGAGAAAGATAATAGGCGGAGAATTTATAAAGGTGTTTGCCGATGAGGCAGGAAAATTAAAAGGTATTAAGTTCCTGGCACAGGGAACCATATGGCCGGATATTCTGGAAAGTGAAAAAGGGATCAAGGCACATCATAATGCCGGAGGACTTCCCGAAGATATGGATTTTGAACTGGTAGAGCCTATTAAAATCTTATATAAGGATGAGGTCAGGGTAGTCGGTGAAAGACTGGGATTGCCAAAGAGTATGGTTTATCGTCAGCCCTTTCCGGGTCCGGGACTGGGAGTAAGATGTGTAGGTGCTATAACAAGAGATCGTCTTGAGGCAGTAAGAGAATCGGATGCGATCCTGCGGGAGGAATTTGCAAAGCATGGCCTTGAGGGAAAGGTATGGCAGTATTTTACGGTAGTACCGGATTTCAAATCTACGGGAATAAAGGACGGTAAAAGATCCTTTGAGTGGCCGGTTATAATCAGGGCCGTAAATACAAAGGATGCTATGACGGCAGAGGTTGAGGATATACCATTTGAACTTATGAAGCATTTGGTAAACAGGATCACAACCGAAGTTAAGGGAGTTAACAGAGTATTGTATGATTTTACACCCAAGCCGACAGGGACTATAGAATATGAGTGATAACGAGCCAAAGCAAAATTGATAATCGACAGTCGCCGTCAGGCGACCGGAAGATAATGAAGCACACCCTCAAGCTCGCTTGAAAGGGTGTGCTTTATTATCTTCCGTAAGGCTTGCGAAGAAAGCTGTCGATTATCGTTTGCTGCCTTGGCGACAACATACAGGAGTGGGATACGGCATATCCGTATCCCACTCCTGTCCTAATTTGAACCCCTAACTCCGTCCCCCTAGCTCATATCTCCGGTTGGGAATTTGAGGTAAAGAAGGGTATATATCGGCCGCTTATGGGTCCGTTTGGTTTTGTTTCCGAGACAAGTGCCAAGAAGCTTGCATACTACGGGGATGACTCGGCAAAGG
>JAILKH010000112.1 GCA_024693925.1 Lachnospiraceae bacterium
ATTTTGTTCATTATTACTAATTTATCAATATAGCCCGATAAATCACTCAACTCCGATAAAAAAATCTAAAAAATCAACAGATATTTATATATAATTTAGTCTATTATATTTAAATTTTTCCACAAATAATGTATAATAAGATGATACTATAAACATCATTACAAAGGAGGTTCGCATGGCTTCTTCCGATAAGATCTATCATATCGGTGTTATGCTTGGAAATATCCATACACAGCATCCTAAAGAATTAGTAGAAGGAATATACGAAGCTGCACGTGATGAAAATGTAAATGTCACTTTATTTCTTGGTGCCCAGGGAAATGCTTTTGATTTTTGGAAACAAAGCAATGCTTCCGAATCCATGTCGTATCATTACCAATTTAATGCTTTATATGATTACTCACTTATCAGTAAATTGGATGTACTTATAATTTCTTACGGTACGTTATGTATATATTTTGATCAGGACGACAAAGAAGAATTCTTTAAAAAATTCAGGCAGGTTCCACTGATTATACTTGAGGAATATGAAGAAGACTCTGATGATACATATATAATGAGTGACAATTATAACAGTGTAAAAAATATTATGGAGCACCTTATTATGCACCATAAATACAAGAAAATTCTTCATATCAGCGGTCCCAAAAACAATTCGGATGCCACAGCAAGACGCCAGGCTTATCTTGATTGCATGGCCATTCATCACCTTCCGGTGACTGATACAATGATCGAATACGGAGACTATTCAACCAATGTTGATTCATTAGTTGAGCGTATTTTGGATAACAATCCCGATGCCGAGGCTATAGTTAGCGCTAACGATGAAATGGCTATAAGCATCTATAGAGTATGTAAAAAACGCGGACTTGTTGTCGGCAAAGATATTGCCGTAACAGGCTATGATGATATGGAACTCGCACAAAGAATGGACCCTCCGCTTACAACCGCAGATCAAAACGGACTGGAAATGGGCTACAAAGCATTTAAACTTGCTATTAATATATGCAAAGAACATACAAGCAAAAAAATCCTTCTTCCGGCACTTTTCAAACAACGCGCTTCCTGCGGATGTGCATATTACGGGAACAGGACTTCGAGCTTAATGCTTGAAATTCTCAAATTGATAAACAATGCAGAAGATGAATCCAATATAAAAGCAGCTGCCGATTGCGCATCCCGCAATTCAATGAAGGGAATAAACACTTCGGATTCTACAAATATATGTAAAAATTTTTATATAGAATATATAACAATTTTATTCAAAATAAAGGATAATAAATATAAGTTTTGCGAAAAGCAGGCTTTGGAGACCGAAGTTGTTGAACTTACAAGGACCTTGTTCACTTCCGAATATTCGGAATACATTAATATTTCAAGATTTATAGAAACTCTTCATGAAATAATCGAATATGTATCAATGACTACGGAAAACAACTCTTGCCTTATACTTGAAAGCCGTGTATTGGAAGTAACCGATACATACTTAAACTCTTTTGTTATGCATCAAAGTGCACAGATGTATAATCTTTTAGAGCGCAAGAATTGGATGGCACCGGCAATGATCCAAAAAATGATGGAAAATGTCAACGATGATAAAAATTTTTATCGAATGGCTATGGAACATATAAAAGCTCAAGGCGCCAAAAGTGCCTACCTGTATCTTTTGGATTCCCCCCAATGTTATCCCCGCGGCAAAGAATTCAAATGTCCGGACAAATTATACCTGGCTGCAGAATATGTTAATGATAATATCATATCCTATTCACCCAAAGAGCGCCCTGTCATCTCTACGGATACGGGAATCGTATCTCGTTATCCATGCACCAGCGGACACCAGTATGTTGCTTTTGTTCTATTTGCCGAAGAATATCAATACGGACTTATGCTCTGTGAAATTGATTCCGATTCCATAGGTGTTTTATATGGCATAGGTTTACAGATAAGTACAGCTCAGGCATACCTTGAAATGAGCAAAAAAGAAATGGAGGCCAAAAAACGTCTTGAAGATACGTTAGTTACTCTTAAAGAAAAGAATCAGGTTCTTGATTTTATTTCCTCCAACGACCAACTGACGGATCTGTATAATCGAAGAGGTTTTATGGAACATGTTATTAAAGCTAACATTACTCACTCGGGAAAACATGCAGCAATCTTTTTCTCGGATCTTGACCATCTCAAGCAGATCAATGATATTTTCGGCCACTCCGAGGGTGATTTTGCTCTTACCAATACTGCTTCTATTCTCAAATCAACCTTTAACGGGACTGATTTTACCGGTCGTATAGGCGGAGATGAATTTGTCTCTTTCCATCTTTTTAAAGAAGGAGTAACTGCCCAGCAATTGATCCAGAATATGAAGGAAAAATGCAAGGATTTAAATTATGATAGCGGTAAGCCTTATTATGTTGAATTTTCAACCGGATTTGTTGAATTTGACTGCTCCCCCGAAGCGTCCATAACCGACCTGATAGAACAGGCTGATGAAATACTTTACGAAGCAAAAAAAACAAGGCGAAACAGTATTGTTCGTCAAACCTAAAAAATATTAAAAATAAAAAAGAAGAAATAACATTTCTTCTTTTTTATTTAAATATTATAATTATTTCATTATATCCAATACGTCTAAACATTATATAACCCCGGACTCAT
>JAILKH010000132.1 GCA_024693925.1 Lachnospiraceae bacterium
CGACGCGTGATCTCAAATGCTTCGCATTTTCGATCGCGCAGTTGCGTTGCAACTGCTAACATATTTATACACTCAAGCTCCTGTCCGCAAGCGGCCGTCGCTTTCGTGTATAAATATGACGCGTCTTACTTAAGTATGTTCGCGGAGATGACCATTCTTTGGACTTCACTGGTTCCCTCATATATTTCAGTGATCTTAGCATCACGCATCATACGCTCAACGTCATATTCCTTAATATATCCATATCCACCGTGAAGTTGAACAGCCTTTGTTGTTACTTCCATAGCAACCTCTGCTGCACAAAGCTTAGCCATAGCTGCTTCTACCGAATAAGAACTCTTGCCGTCCTTCTGATACTGATCCTTAGCCTTAGCTGCTTTATATACAAGAAGTTTAGCTGCCTCTACCTTCGTTGCCATATCAGCAAGCTGGAACTGTGTATTCTGCTGCTGTGCAATAGTTCTGCCAAACTGTTTTCTTTCTTTTACATAATTAATGGTTGTCTCAAGAGCTCCCTCTGCAAGACCAAGAGCCTGAGCTGCTATACCGATACGTCCGCCATCAAGGGTATGCATAGCGATATTAAAGCCCTTACCCTGTTTTCCAAGAAGATTTTCCTTAGGAATACGGCAATCCGTAAATATAAGCTCATATGTGGAAGATCCGCATATACCCATCTTGTTTTCCTTGGTACCGAATGTAAATCCGGGAGTTCCCTTCTCTACTATAAATGCAGAGATCTCTTTCATCATCTTACCGCGTTTCTCAATCTTACCGGTAACTGCAAATATTACATATACATCAGCTTCCTTACCATTGGTAATAAAGCACTTGGAACCGTTAAGTATCCACTCATCACCATCAAGAACAGCCTTAGTCTGCTGTCCCTGAGCATCTGTACCTGCTCCGGGCTCGGTAAGACCGAAAGCACCAAGCTTCTCACCCTTTGCAAGAGGTACAGCATATTTCTGCTTCTGCTCTTCCGTTCCGAAAGTCATAATAGGATCTACACAAAGTGAAGTATGGGCAGATACGATAACGCCTGTAGTACCGCATACCTTTGACATCTCTTCAACACACATAACGTATGTAAGAATGTCACATCCCTGTCCACCATACTCCTTGGCAACCGGAATTCCTAAGAAACCATATTTAGCCATCTTATCAACAGTTTCCCTGGGAAATCTGTGCTGCTCATCAATTTCCTGAGCAAGAGGCTTAACTTCATTCTCGGCGAAATCCTTAAATAACTGTCTCGCCATTTCATGTTCTTTTGATAAAGAAAAATCCATGATCAAATCCTCCGTTAAAAATTTATATTATAATCTTTTCTCAATTACTGGGCATCAACCGGTGTTTTTGTCCTGTCTTCATTGTATACATAGAAGCCCTTACCCGACTTAACACCCAAATTACCGCCACGTACCATCTTACGGATAAGAGGACAGGCACGATATTTGGAATCTCCGGTTTCTTTATAAAGTACATCCATGATAGCAAGGCAGATATCAAGTCCAACAAAATCGCCCAGCTCAAGGGGACCCATAGGATGATTTGCACCAAGTTTCATAGCTGCATCGATACCTTCGATATTTGATACACCCTCCATCTTGATAAAGGCCGCTTCATTTATCATAGGGATCAAAATACGGTTTACAACAAATCCTGCTGCCTCGTTAACCTGTACGGGAGTTTTACCGATCTCTTCCGAAATCTTCTTAATACAGTCAACTGTAGCCTCGGGAGTATTAACGCCTGCAATAACTTCAATAAGCTTCATACGGTCTGCGGGATTGAAGAAATGCATACCTACCATAGGTCTGTTAAGTCCGTTTCCGATCTCTGTAATGGAAAGAGAAGATGTATTTGATGCAAATACACAAGACTCCTTACAAATAGAATCAAGTTCTTTAAAGGTAGTCTTCTTAACTTCCATATCTTCAAAAGCCGCCTCAACGATAAGATCGCAATCTGCGCAGATATCTTCCTTAAGTCCGGGAGTAATACGTGCAACTATCTTATCGGCATCCTCCTGAGTCATCTTTCCTTTTGCAACAAGCTTTGCATAACCCTTAACTATCTTATCTTTTCCACCTTCTGCCCATTCCTGCTTAATATCGCAAAGAGCTACTTCATAACCTTCTGTCTGAGCAAATGCCTTGGCAATACCCTGACCCATAGTACCGGCACCAATTACACCAACTTTCATTTTTCTTCCTCCATTTTGATTTAAATATTTAAATAATTTAATAAGCTAATTTATTACAAACAGTACATTATCTGTTCTTAAAGGGAACAACCTTAAGTTTCTTCTCTTTATCCTTCTCAAGGAAATTACCCATTCCTGCCTTTTGATCTTCCGTCTCAAAACAATCCCCGAAAAGTTTCTCCTCAATGACGATGGCTTTATCCATATCTGTCTCAAGTCCGTCATTAATTGCCTTCTTGCAATTACGTACTGCAATAGGAGCATTCTTCGCAATAGTTGATGCCATCTTCTTTGCTTCAGCCATAAGATTCTCTTTAGCGGATACAGTTACATTTCCCTCTTCATCAAGAGTTGCCTTAACAACTTCATTCACAAGCCCTATTCTGCAGGCTTCTTCTGCCTTTATATTACGTGCGGTATATATCATCTGCTTAGCCATACCTGCTCCCACAAGACGTGCAAGTCTCTGAGTTCCGCCAAATCCGGGAGTAATACCAAGACCTACCTCAGGCTGACCAAACATTGCGTTTTCAGAACATATCCTTATATCACAACTCATTGAGATTTCACATCCGCCGCCCAGCGCGAAACCGTTAACTGCCGCAATAACGGGAATAGGGAAGGTTTCGATCTTACGGAACACATCATTTCCCTTCTTACCGAAAGCCTCTCCTTCCGCTTTGGTAAGTGTACTCATTTCTCCTATATCAGCGCCGGCAACAAATGATTTTTCCCCTGCGCCGGTAAGTATAAGACATCTTACGGTATCAAGGTCCACCGAATCAAAGGTTTCACTTAATTCATCAAGCACCTGTGAATTAAGAGCATTTAAAGCCTTCTCACGGTTGATGGTTATGATACCTATCATATCCTGCTGTTCATATAAAACATATTCCATATCTGTCTCCTTTTATCCTGCACCTTCTACGGTTCCGGTTTAGGAACCCCTGTGCCGTTTATTGATCATATACTCTGTTCTTACATATCCCGGCATAAAGCCGTATCTATATCAACAACGAAATTAAGAGGCTTCATATGTCAGCATGCAGCCTCTTAATTTATCATTCTGTTATTTTACATTTCAACTATTGTAGCACAGCCCATACCACCGCCGATACACAGGGTTGCAAGACCCTTCTTGGCACCCTTCTTCTTCATCTCATGAAGAAGCGTTACAAGAATACGTGCACCCGAAGCACCTACGGGATGTCCGAGAGCTATAGCTCCACCGTTGGGATTAAGCTGTTTCTCAACATTGATACCGAGATCCTTACCTACTGCTACAGACTGAGCTGCAAAAGCTTCATTGGCCTCAATGATATCAAAGTCTTCGATCTTATAATCAGCCTTTGCCATAGCTTTTCTGGTAGCTGCAACAGGACCGATTCCCATTATTGAAGGATCAACACCTGCAAGTGCTCCGGCAACAAATGTAGCCATAGGTGTAACACCCAGCTCCTTAGCCTTCTCTTCACTCATAATAACAAGAGCTGCCGCACCGTCATTTATACCCGAAGCATTACCTGCCGTAACAAATCCGTCGGGATTGATGGGGCGAAGCTTTGCAAGACCTTCAATAGTAGAACCTGCTCTTGGGCCCTCATCCGTATCAAATACTACTGTTTCTTTCTTCTTCTTGATCTCTACCGGAACTATTTCCTCTTTAAATTCGCCGTTTTCAATTGCCTTGCAGGCCTTTAACTGGCTGTTAAGTGCAAACTCATCAAGTTCTTCTCTTGTAAGCTTCCACTGCTTAGCAATATTATCGGCAGTTGTGATCATATGATAATCGTTAAAGGCATCCCACAAAGCATCCTTAACCATAGTATCTACCAAACCGCCCTGACTCTGGCTGGGCCACATCATTCTATATCCGTAACGTCCGTTCGGTATTGCAAAAGGAGCCATTGACATATTCTCCATACCACCGGCAACAACAACATCAGCATCCCCTGCCATGATCATCTGTGCAGCCTGATTAACGCAGTTAAGTCCCGATCCGCATACCACATTGCTTGTAACTGCAGGAGTCTCTATAGGAAGTCCTGCTTTGATCGAAGCCTGACGGGCAACATTCTGTCCCTGACCGGCCTGAATAACGCATCCCATATATACGTGTTCAACATCTTCCGCCTTTATTCCCGCTCTTTTAACAGCCTCCTTGATAACTATGGCTCCCAGATCGGCTACGGGTACTGTAGACAATGAACCTCCCATTGTACCGATCGCAGTACGACATGCGCTTGCAATAACGACTTTTTTCGACATTATGATACCTCCGTTGTTTATATAAATTTGTTTTAATTGATACCTTGTTAATTTTTTAACAGTGTTCGATAGGAATTATAACATAGCCTTTAAGTAATTACAACAAAAAAAACAAAAAGGGAGCCTTGATTTCCATTCACGGTAATCAGGGCTCCCCTTTTCCTCTTTCTCACCGAATAATATATTTAATTCCCATCACTTAGATTTCCGGTTCGATAAGTCCGTATGTATTTCCCTTTCTCTTGTAAACAACATTAACCTGCTCTGTTTCGGCATTGCAGAATACATAAAATCCATGGCCGAGAAGTTCCATCTGAACACAGGCATCTTCCGGATACATGGGCTTTATATCAAATCTCTTGGAACGTACGATCTTAATATCATCATCATCGTCATATTCCTTTTCCATAAACTCTTCTTTCAGGCTTCCGGAGCCGTACTTGCCATCGGATATCTTATTTTTATATTTCTTTAACTGTCTCTCAATTATCTCTTCCACCAAATCGATTGATACATACATATCGTTGCTAACCTGTTCAGATCTGATTATACTGCCTTTAACAGGAATTGTTACTTCTATCTTCTGACGATCCTTTTCAACGCTTAAAGTTACATGTACTTCCGTATCCGGAGTAAAATAGCGCTCCAGCTTTCCTATCTTATCTTCTACTGCACTTTTTAATCCTTCCGTTAGATCAATGTTCTTTCCGACTATTACAAATTTCATTGATGTCACCCCCTTGCGGTTACTGTAATACATGCCGAAAGTTTCCCACGTCCTCAGCATATTTGTAGATATTATACCATTTAAAATCAGGGGTTGCAACGAATAAGGAATTTTTATGGATCAAAAAACAGGGCAGGTATAAACTCTGCCCTGTTTCCGTATTTCATCTGTTTAGAATATTCTTCTTACATCAAGTATCGATCTGTAACCTGCGTTGGATACCTTAATGCCCGTAGCTGCCGTACTTGCATGTACTATCTGTCCTCCGCCTATATAAATACCCACGTGACCGGAATAACATACGATATCACCTGCCTGAGCGTTTCCAAGACCGCCCACACTGTATCCGCAGCTTCTCTGAGCACCCGACGAATGAGGAAGTGAAACACCGAAGTTTCTGTATACACTCATCGTAAATCCGGAACAATCCGTACCACCGGTCAGGCTTGATCCGCCATATACATAAGGATTGCCCACAAATTGCAATGCATAATTGGCAACCGATGAGCCGGCTCCGCCTCCCGAAGCCGAATAAACCGCTCCACCGCCACTGCTGCCGGATTTCTTGCCCGAACTCTTACCCGAACTCTTGGCTGCAGCCTTGTTTGCAGCCGCAATAGCGGCCTTTCTTGCTGCTTCTTCCTTACGGATACGGGCTTCTTCTTCAGCCTTACTCTCTGCTTTAGGGAACTCCGTAGATACTGTAACAAACTCTTTACTTACCCAGCCGTCACCTTCCTCTATGGAAACCTTAACCCAGTCATCCTTCTCTTCCACTACCGTAAGTCTGTCCTGATTGGGAACAAGACCCAGTACGGAAGAATCAAGGCTTGCTTCTTCTCTTACCTTAAGGGTAGTAGTCGTAACCACCGCTACTCTTTCACCGACCTTCTTGGCCAGTTCCTTGGCAGCCGCCCCGCTAACCACAAACTCACTCTTTACATATCCCGTAACGCTTCCGGATTTGATCTTATACCAGTCGCCGTCCTTATCCAGCCATTCACCTGCCGAATTATTATAGAGCTTACCGACAACCTCTCCATCCTCACTGGGGATATCTCTTACATTAACATAGTAAGAAACCTGAGCTATTACAAGATTTGAAAATTCATCATCTTCACCGTCAAACTTACCCGATGCGAGATATACCTCAATAGTCGGGCCATCCTTCTTCTCCGGTTCAACCACTTCATTTGCCGATACGGAATTACCGGATACCGAATTCCCCGATACGGAATTACCGGATACCGAATTCTCGGAAACCATCAGCAGATCATCCTGTGAAACGGGAGCAGGCGTCGGAGTTGCTATAAGTTCCATAGCCTCCTTCGTTTCCGTTACCGTCATGGAAGCTCCGTCTGCCGCACTTCCCACAATAGAAGTACCGTTTATTGTCTCGGAATTACGTACCGCTTTTGAAGCCGGCGTCTCTGCCTTGATCGAAATATCTATTTTATCACTGTTACCTGCTGTAAGACTGTTAACATTTCCGTCATTTACATCATTCTCATATGCCTTACCGCTTACATTATTATGTACTTCCTGAGCCTTCTGCATCGCTGCACTTCTTGCACGCTCGGCCTTAATATCCTTGATCGAAACTCCTGCGCCGGTAGCAAGGATACCTCCGCTTGCAGGCAACACCGATGCTGCCGTAGAAGCACTCACATTAGCAGGAAAACTTCCTGTAATAACCATCGCGGAAGCAATAGTGCAAGCCGCAACTCTGATTACATTATATTTCATACATTCCTCCAAATCCCGGATAGTCTTAAATGTTACAAACTTATTACGCAAAAGCAAGAATATCACTCTATTGATGGTTTGTCAACTCCCATTGACCGAAACAGTTCGAACGGATGTTTTAAAATCCCGTAGACCACCTTGCATTATGGGGAAAATTATTAAATATTAATTTTTTATGAACATTATCATAAAGTCAGTAAATATTTTTCCGCCTCATATACCGCATTCGCACCATCCGCCACTGCTGTAACCACCTGTCTTAAAGCCTTACTTCTAATATCACCTACTGCATAAACCCCGGGAATATTGGTCTTACAATCCTCTCCGGCCACTATATAACCTTTATTATCCAAAAGAAGTTCACCCTCTTTTAGCTCTTCCTTATCACTTCTGCCACAGACATAAGAATTATTAGGGGTATTCCCGACAGCAATAAATACACCGTTAACCGGTATTTCTCCGGTACTTCCGTCCTTAACATTGGAAACCACAACCCTGTTTACCATATCCGCACCCGCTATTTCTTTTACTACACTGTTCCATACCGGTTCAATATTATCACAAGCAAACAAAGCCGTCTGTAAAGTCTTGGCCGCCCTTAACTCGTCTCTTCTGTGTATTATGTAAACCTTGGTACATGCTCTTGCCAAAAAGATCGCATCTTCAACTGCCACGTCTCCTCCGCCTACAACGGCTACAGTCTTATTTCTGAAGAAGGCCCCGTCACAGGTGGCACAATAGGATACTCCCATCCCCGCAAACTCTTCCTCGCCTTTCACCTTAAGCTTCCCGGGAGAATTACCGGTAGCTAAGATAAGCGCTTTTGCACGGAAGCTTCCTTTATCGGTATTTACTACTTTGATACTGTCTGACAATTCAAGCCCTGTAATATCGGCAGTTATCCTCTCCGTTTCATATTTATCGGCATGCTCTGACATCTTCGTGGCAAGATCCATACCGCTAAGTCCCGGAAGTCCGGGATAATTATCTATTTCATAAGTGTTGATTATCTGACCTCCGGCAATATAGTTTTTTTCAATAAGCAAAACATTAAGTTCCGCTCTTCTTGCATATATGGCAGCCGTCAGTCCCGCAGGTCCCGCCCCCACTATTATAAGATCGTATAATTCACCCATTCTCTCTCTCCTTTTCAATATTTATCACACTATATGGCATTAATATTGACCCCATCCCCTACATTTGGTATTTTAAATGATATGATATTGTAGAAATATATAAAAGTCAAGCGGCCATGCCCGATATAAGGAGATACCCACAAATGAAAAAACATGCAATCATAACCGGCGCCTCACGCGGTATAGGTAAGGCTATTGCACAAACCTTTGCCCAAAACGGATACGATCTAACCCTGACCTGTATAAATAATAGGGATAAGTTATCGGCGCTGGCCGAAGAAATTGAGAAAAACCATGGAATATCCGTAAACACCTTTACGGGAGATCTTGGTAAATATGAAAATACAGTCTCTCTTTTTAAGGAAATAAGAGATGTGGATGTTCTTATCAATAATGCCGGGATCTCTTATTTCGGACTTCTTCAGGATATGGAACCTAAAGATTGGGAAAATGTCATATCCACAAATCTGAACTCCGTCTTTTATTGTTCAAAGCTGGCAATTCCCCATATGCTTCATAAAAAAAGCGGCAAGATCCTTAATATATCCTCAATATGGGGTAACCTTGGAGCCTCCATGGAAGTTGCTTATTCTGCCTCAAAGGGAGGGGTAAATGCTTTTACAAGAGCCCTTGCAAAGGAACTTGCCCCAAGTAATATCCAGGTAAATGCCATAGCCTGCGGAATGATGGATACAGATATGAACAGCATCTTCACTCCCGAAGAAACAGCTGACATTATTTCGGAAATTCCCGCAAACCGCATAGGCAGACCGGAAGAAGCCGCCCACCTTGCCTTACAGATCTGTACGGGAAATACCTATCTTACGGGACAGATAATAACCCTAGACGGAGGTTTTACTTAAGTCACCTAAAGCCTCCGCAACAAATTCGCCTTCCTCTGCTTTAAGCACAAGCGAACCGCCATCCTTAAGCTGCCCGAAGAGTATCTCATCCACAAACAGCGGCTTAATATCGTTTCTAATAACCCGGTCCACTTCCCTTGCACCAAACTCATGACTTATGCCTCTTTCCTTAATAAGCTCCCTTGCCGCTTCATCAACTTCAAGAGCTATCTTCTTCTTCTCCAGCATCAAAGCAAGCTCCTTAAGCTTCTTATCCACAATACGGGAACCCATTTCATCATCCATGGCATTAAAAACAACCACCTTATTAAGTCTGTTCCTGAATTCCGGCTGGAATACCCTTTTAACCTCCTCCATAAGAACGGAATCATCCTGATATCCGCTTTGGAAGCCTATACCCTTCTTTCCTATCCTGTTAGCTCCCGCATTTGAAGTCATTATAACAACCACATTTCGGAAATCGGCCTTACGACCCTGATTATCCGTCAAAGTAGCATAATCCATAACCTGGAGCAAAATACTGTATATATCCGGATGTGCTTTTTCTATCTCATCAAGCAGGAGCACCGACATGGGGTTCTTTCGTATCTCCTCCGTAAGCAGTCCTCCCTCTTCATATCCCACATAACCCGCAGGCGAACCTATCAGTTTCGCAACCGCATGCTTCTCTCCGTACTCACTCATATCAAATCTGATGAGCTTAACCCCAAGCTCTTTGGCAAGACTCCTTGCAACCTCTGTTTTTCCCACACCTGTAGGACCCACAAAAAGAAGACTTGCAAGAGGTTTATTATCCTCCAGCAGACCCGCACTCGAGAATTTAATGGCATTAACCACCTGATCTATGGCCTCATCCTGCCCAAAGATAACTCCCTTCAGCTTATCATCAAGACTTTTAAGCTTATCCGTATCTTCGGCCTCCACATTTTCTATGGGTATCCGGCATATTTTACTTAACACTTTTGCGATTAGTTCTTTATCAACCTTCTGCCGGCTGTCTTTGTGGGGTTCTGAAAGCTTAAGCCTCTCAGCCTGCTCCTCAAGGCCTGCCGCCATATTAAGGTCATAATTAAGCAGCTCGTAAAAATCTCTCATATTGCGGGTCGGATGTAGTTTCCGATAGGCACCCGCCTCATCAATAAGATCCAGAGCTTTATCCGGGAGATACCTTTCATTTATATGTTTAACACTCATGGCAACAGCGTATTCCATAACTCCCTCTTCATACACCACTCCATGAAATTTCTCATATTTATCCTTAAGTCCTTTAAGGATCTTAACCGTATCCTCCTCACTCGGTTCCTTTATCTCCACGTTCTGAAAACGTCTTACAAGACTCTTATTCTTCTCAAAATGTTTCTTATATTCTTCAAAGGTAGTCGCACCTATAAACCTTATATGTCCGCCTGCAAGATAGGGTTTAAGCATATTTGCCGCATCAAAAGAACTCTCACCTACCGCTCCGGCTCCGGAAATATTATGTATTTCATCTATATAAACTATGGGCTTATCTTCCTTCTCAAGATAAGATAATACCTTCTTGAAACGATTCTCAAAATCACCTCTGTACTGGGTTCCTGCCAGCATCCCCCCAAGATCCAATGCAAAGATCTTGCTGCCCTTAAGAATGTCGGGAACCCTGCCCTCATTTATCCGCTGTGCAAGACCATAGGTGATGGAAGTCTTCCCCACACCCGGCTCCCCTATATGAAGAGGATTATTCTTATCTCTTCTGCAGAGGATCTGGATAGTCCTCTCAAGTTCCTCTTCCCGTCCTATAAGAGGATTAACATCCTCAAGCATATCATTGATACAGGGTGCATAAGCAAGAACTCCCTTGCCCTTTATATCCGCTCCCTTTTCACCGGGAAGCAGAATGGTCTCATCACTAAGCTGCGCCAGCTCTTTTAACAGCTCCGCCTTCTCAACTCCCTGCTTTTCCATATAATACACCCCATAGCACTCGGGAAGCTGCCAGATCGCATTAATAATATGAGTTATCCCTATTTCTCTTCTTCCTCCGCTAAGGGCCTGTTCACCGGCTCCCGCAAGAACATAGGCAACCCCTATGGATAACTCGGGCTCCTTAGGCGGGAAAATATCCCCTTCCTTATCATCTTCTTCGGAGTGTTCTATATATTCCTCTCCGTATTCCTTAAGCTCCTTCTTAAATACTTCAATATCACCGCCGCAATTCTTAAATGCAGTCTTGAAATCCTCATTATCGCATAACATAAGCAGGAGAATTTCCGGAGTCACATATTCATATCTGCGTTTAACGGCATAGGTTATGGAATCCCGTAACATTGCCGAAGCATCCTTAGACAAATTCATACTATACTTCCTCTATCTTCATTCTGAAAGGAAAACCCTTCTTCTTAGCAAGCTCGGTGGCTTTATTTACCTTGGTAAGAGCAATATCATAAGGATAAACGGCCACAACCGCCATCCCGCTCTTATGTACCGTCATCATAAGCGTATTGGCATCATCTTTATTCTTATTAAATATATCAATAAGAATGTCAACCACAAATTCCATAGTTGTAAAATCATCATTAAACATAACAACTCTGTACTTTTTAGGTTCTCTAACCCGGTTCTTTACACTTTCCTTAAACGTACCCTGTGTTTCCATTTATATCTATCCTCGTGATCCTTCTGTATTTATACCATAAGTACCGGCTTATAAATCTGTGCGCCGGAACAAATATCAAATGACTGAATTAAATGATAACACAAAAAATGCCCTCATAAAAGGGCATTTAATGTTTAGCATCTCTATGTTAAATATCAATCATTATATCCGTTGGGATTCATACTCTGCCATTTCCAGGAATCCGCACACATCTCATCTATTCCGTACTCAGCTTCCCAGGATAACTCTTTCTTTGCAAGGGACGCATCCGCATAACAGGTGGCAATATCCCCGGCACGTCTTGGCTTTATTTCATAAGGAACCTCATGACCGCAAGCCTTGGAATATGCTTTGATAACATCCAGCACACTGTAACCGTTACCGGTTCCCAGATTATAAATCTTAACACCGCAAGCCTTCTTTATCATGTCTATAGCCTTAACATGACCGATGGCAAGATCCACAACATGAATATAGTCCCTTACACCCGTACCATCCGGAGTATCATAATCATTACCGAATACACCTACCTTCTCAAGCTTACCGATGGCAACCTGTGCAACATAAGGAAGAAGATTATTGGGAATACCTTTGGGATCCTCCCCTATAAGTCCACTCTTGTGAGCACCTATGGGATTAAAATATCTTAAAAGAATAACATTCCATTCAGGATCCGAAACATTAAGATCCGTCAGTATTTCTTCAAGCATGCTCTTAGTACGTCCATACGGATTAGTTATCTTTCCCTTGGGACATTCCTCTGTAATGGGAACAAAAGCAGGATCTCCGTAAACGGTAGCCGAAGAAGAGAATATAATATTCTTACAGCCGCATTTTCTCATTGCATCCAGCATTACCAACGTTCCGTTTATGTTGTTCTCATAATACTCAAGGGGCTTTTTAACAGATTCTCCCACTGCCTTAAGACCTGCAAAATGGATAACACAATCCGGCTTCTCTTTACCGAAGATATCCATCATTGCCTTTGCATCCCTTATATCATTTTCATAAAAAGTCACTTCTTTACCGGTAATCTCTTCTATCCTGTTAACAGCTTTCTTATTTGAATTATAGAGATTATCAACTATAACAACCTCGTAACCCACTCCCAGCAATTCAACGCAGGTATGACTTCCAATATAACCCGCACCACCAGTAACCAAAATTTTCATAATCCTACAAGTATCCTTTCATATTATTATAATCCGACATGCAAAATCCGCATCCCTGATAACTATATCACAAGATGATAGAAATGCAAATATTATATCACCTGATAATACATCTAAAATTTACGCCTTAAAATCTCTGATGATCTTAAGAGCCGGCAAAGCATTCCCATCATAATCAAACAGGGCCTGATTCGCCCATTCATTACCCCCGGGACCTTTCTCCTTAATATATTCAAGGGCATCCTCATTTGCCCAGCCACATCCGGGAACCGGTATCCAGGCGGGTTCCCAATAATAAAAACCCATGCCTCCTTTAACCTTTGCCACTTCCCTCATTACATCAAGGATAAAATCACACTGCCCTTCCTTAGTCATGGGATATTCAAGCTTTTCAAGCAACTCCTGTTTAGTTGCCATCCCCTTTACTTCTCCGGGTTTCTTACCCTCATATGTATGGTAATCCTCCACCGAAAAACCCATGGATACTTCGGCGATACATATCTTCTTTCCGTATCGCTTTGCCATATCATTCATATTAAAGCTCAGATCTTCAAGCTTCCCGTGCCAGAAAGGATAATAGGAAAGACCTATTATATCAAAGTCTTCTCCCCTTCTTACATAATTATCGAACCAGTCTGCATACATCTCATTAAATCCGCCGTTATCCAGATGGATCATTACCTGTGTATTCCCGGAGCTTTCCCTTACTGCCCTGATCCCTGCACTTATATATCTGGCAATATTATCATAACCGGCCGGGTTATCTATAACTCCTTCCCAGGGTTTTCTTCCCGTAGGCCACAAAAGTCCGTTGGTAACCTCATTACCCACCTGGACCATTTGAGGACATATCCCTTCTTTTTTAAGGATATTCATTGTTTTAAGAGTATAATCATAAACCGCTTCTTCAAGCTGTGCAGTATCATATCCCTGCCAGGCTTTCGGAACCGTCTGTTTACCCGGATCGGCCCAGAAATCACTGTAATGAATATCAAGAAGAATGCTCATTCCAAGCTCTTTTGCTCTTTTTGAAAGGGCAATGGTCTTCCCTATATCATTTGTCCCTGCCCCGTAAGGCTTGCCATCTTTTGAATAGGGATCATTCCAAAGCCTGAGTCTGACAGAGTTACATCCATACCTTTTAAGTATCTTAAGAGCATCATCTTTCACTCCGTTATCATAATATTTTGCTCCCAGTGACTCTTCCTCTATAAGCGTCGAAACATCCATTCCCTTTATAAACTCCATGCCTGTCCCTTCCTATATTATATATGTTGCCATACATCAACCCTTCAAAACTCCCCTGCAAAAATATCGATCATTCAAAGTTTGTTATACGTTCATGCATTTTTCCGTATTTAATGCGTATCATTTCATTTTTTTTAAGAACATCTGCCTCATCTCCCACATACTGACATCTGAGGCAATAATATTCATCCTTATCCTTATCATAAAACATATCCATGTCCAGATCTCTCATAAAACACATAGGACACCTGTAGTTTAGTTTGCCTTTTCCAGCCTGAGCCATGTTGACACTACCTCCTTATCCTTAACATCCTTAGTAAATCCCAGAGTAAACATAGGTGAAAATGCATATCCCTCCCTGATATACCCAACAGCGTCTTCAACCTCCGTATTAAGGGATACTCCGGTTTCTATGGCAGGTATAACAGCCTTAACTTCATCGGCTCCCTTCATTTCTTCCTCCCTGCACTTATATGCGTATTCTATCGTTTTCCTTTCACCGGCTTTGGATACACTGAGTCCTATGCCGTTCATATCCTCCGGATACTCCGTGGTTCCGTAGCAGGCTACCATATATTCGTTAAGAGTCACAACCGCATCCTTGTCACTCATCTCAAGAACAGTCCTCTCATATTTTACAGCCGAAGAACCTTCTTCAAAGATGATCCTTGTACCAAGCTTTACCGTAAGGTCATAAAATTCAATGTCAACAGGATCAAGGGTCAATATCCTTGCCGTTCCCTCCTGAGAGAATTTTGCATGAGTCCTGCAAAGGGCAAGATCCACCTCTTCACCTTTATAGCTTAGCTTTGCCGACCTGATGGTTCCCTCTCCGGCATAATGAGTAAAGTATCCTGCTCTGTATTTTTCCTGAATAAGGAAGGGATATGAAGCATCCTGAACATGCTTTGTGCCTATCCCGACTTCCCATTTAAGCTTGGCGGCATAAGGGCGCAGATCCACCATTGCTCCTCCCTGATCCATATTTATACAAACCCTCATATAAGGGTCAACATACCAGAAAAGCTGCTTATCCGATCCATAGAGAATATCCTTCCAAAGGGCACACTCAGGCTCCGTATAGGCTTTATTTGCCCTGTAAAAATCAGCAAACTCCGCCATAGTCATATCCCTAAGCTCTCCTTCTTTCTTAAGCTTACCGTAATAAGCCATTCCGTCCTCGTAGGATTTTTTAAGAAGCTCGTAGGGTTGCTCCCATCTTCCCATCTTGTTAAGCCATCCGGGACCCACAAACATCATGTTGTAGGAATATCCGTTGTTGAACTTTTCAAGATATCTGTACTGATCTATAAGATTATAAAGGTAAGGATACTCCCAGGTCTTGGTATCATAGATCATACCCCTTAATACATTCTGGGGATGGGTTCCGAAATTGGAACCGTTCCCGTCATAGCAGGCCAGCAGATCTCTTGAAAGATGTGGTATGGCCACAATCCCCGAGTCCTCCGCTTCATCCGCCGCCGGCGCATGAGTGTTCTGTTTACTGGGGATCCAGGGATTCCAGGGACCTCCGTCAAAAAGAGTATACCAGGAATTATTACAGGTATGATATGCCTTAGGTCCCTCTTCCCAGCAGGTTGCCACAGCACACTTTACCATAGGATATTTTTCCTTAATATAATTCGTCAGTTCCGCATCCATATAATAAGATCCTGTAGATTCCGGATAAAAACCGAAGATATCGTAGAATTTTCCAAATACATCATCTACAATATTTTTCTTATCCTCCATGGAAAACATCCAAATACAGAAGTCCTTGGTCTTATATTTCTCACGAAACTCTTTGCAGGGCAGTCCAAGTAATGACAGCGCGATCTCATCTCCGTACTTTTCATGATGTTCCCTTGCAAGACTGCAGGCCTCTTCGTTAAAAAGAGCGGCGTATGTCATCTGGATGGTTGTCTTAAGTCCATTCTTATGCGCGGTTTCCTGCTGGAATTTAAATATATCCAAAGATTCGGTAAGAAGCGTTTTTCGCCCTATATCCTCTTTTTTCCCCTGACCGGTAACCTTCTCGGCATATTCCGGTACCATTTCCGGACGATGAATAATGTTTACAATAAAAGTCTTGTCCATTTTTCCTTCCTCGATTCTTAAAGTCTTTGATCAACCCTTAACGGCACCTCCGGTAACTCCTTCAACATAATAATTCTGGAGAGCCATAAACAATATAGTAACCGGTATTGCAACAAGTATTCCGCCTGCACAGAACCTTGTAAAATATCCCTGATAATCGTTGGTCCATACCCATCTGGTCATGGCCACAGCCACATTATAACTGGCATCATGTCCGAAAGCCACATATGAAGCAAAGATATAATCACACCAGGGAGCCATAAAAGCCACCAAAGCGGTATAGATTATAATGGGCTTACTCATAGGTATGATCATCGTAAGAAATATCCTTGCTCTTGATGCTCCGTCTATCCTTGCCGCATCATCGAGTGCCTTCGGAATGGTGTCAAAGTAACCTTTACATACGTAATAACCCATTCCGGAACTTGCCACCGATACCAGGATAAGTCCGGGGATCGCTCCGGCCTGTGTGAGTCCAAACTGCTTAAGAAGAAAATACAGGCATATCATTGTAAGGAAACCGGGAAACATGCCCAGTATCAGCCAGAATCTCATGAGCAGCTTGCGTCCCTTAAACCTCATTCTGGATAGTGCATAGCTTACACACAGGATCACTATGGTCTGAAGGATCGAAACAAAAACAGCTATTACAAGTGTATTCCGATACCAGATAAGATAATTGGTCTCTCCGGAAAACAGAAATCTGTAATTATCCAATGAAAAATGTTTGGGAATAAGATAATCAACCATTCCTCCGTATTCAACATTGGGATCATAAGACCTGAAACTCTGCAATGTAAGCCCCACAAAGGGAAACAGCCATATAATACTGATGATTATAAGGACCGCATAAGCCATAACGGTTCCAAAGATCTTCTTTTTCTTCATTCCGGACCTGATCTTTTTCTCACTGTTCATTATTGAAATCCCTCCTCGTCCCTTACCGAAGGCAGTCTGTTATAAACAACCATAGTCACTACCGCAGTTACTATAAACACCATAATACCGATAACAGCAGCCATCCTGTAATTAGAATCATTTATAGTCATCTTATATAACCAGGTTACAAGCAGATCCGTTGATCCGGCATTATTTGCAAGATTTATGGACTGCGGTCTTCCCTGGGTCAGCAGATATATAACATTAAAGTTATTCAGATTACCCGTAAATTGTGTAAGCAGGAAAGGGCCTGTAACAAACAGCATATACGGCAAAGTAATATGGATAAATGCCTGCCAGGAATTGGCTCCGTCAACCCTGGCACTTTCATAAAGATCCGACGGAATATTCATTAAAAGTCCGGTTGTTATAAGCATCAGATAAGGAATACCGATCCATATATTAACAACTATGATCATTACACGTGACAACATGGGATCTACCCAGAAAGGAATAGGTGATGAAATCCATCCCCACTTCATAAGATAGCCGTTTATAAGTCCGTCGTTTGCAAACATTTTCATAACATAAAGCAGAGAAACAAACTGAGGGACCGCTATAGTAAGAACCAGTATCGTTCTCCATAATTTCTTAAGCTTTATTTCCTTCTTATTTATAAGCATAGCTACGGCAAGGCCAAGAAAATAATCAATAAAGGTGGCAAAAAAAGCCCAGGTTACGGTCCATGCCAGAACCTTAAAAAAAGTCATCCCCATTCCCTGGGTTCCAAAGGACAAAAGCTCCTTAAAGTTATCAAGACCTACCCAGGTAAAAAGATTCGCCGGAGCCTGATGCTTTGCATCATAATTGGTAAAGGCTATACATATCATAAATATGATGGGGATCACCGTAAACAGAAATACTCCGGCAACCGGCAGAGTCATAAGAGTTTTATCAAAATTTTCATCCAATAAAGATCTTAAAACCTTAGTATTTGACGGTAATTTCTTTCCCTGTTTAAGAAGCGCCTCCGCCTTCAGGTTATCTCTGATATTCAAATACCATATACATATAAATGCTATTATTACTATGATAGTAAGAATTCCGAACAAAAGAATATGGAAGGAATTATCCCCATAAACTGTTTTTCGGCCTTCTTTATAGGTTTCTACGGTTCCCAGAGTAGTTATTTTAGATAAATAAGTTCCTCCGAACTTTACCATATATAAAATAAAAAGAATTTCTGTTGTCAGAAAGGCGATTCCCTTTACCCATTGCCCCCTGACCATCTGTCCAAAACCCAGGATCAGATATGAAATTTTCGTTTTAGCATCACCTTTCATTGAAACCCTCCCAAGGATTTGGCACAAGGCATTAACCTGCCTGTATATTCCTTATGCCGGCTTACGGTTCTCATATTCCGTTTTACAGTATCCGTTTAAATAAGCCCGGCGTATAATAACCTTACGCCGGGCTTACAGCTGTTATTACTGAACGTAAGATTCACAAGACTCCTGGAACTTACTAAGTGCATCCATAAGTTCGTCATCACTTGAACTTGATGATAATTCGCCGTTACGTACACTGTCGCCCAATGAAGTTGCAAGTGTCCAATAATCACCCGGATACTGTCCCTGAGGGATTGTATATGTAAGCTGCTCGGCAAGTGCCGTAAGTGCAGCATCCGACTTAACATCTTCCGAATTCTGCGCTTCAATATTTGAAGGTCCCCAGCCTACTTCCTTATATCTGTCTATCTGAACTTCTCCGCCGGCAAGATAATAAGCAAGTGCATCACATACGGCAAGCTTATCTTCTTCTGTCTGCGGTTTAACGCCAAGAAGCTTAAAGCCACCGAAACCGCTCATCTGATATTCTTTTCCGCTTGCATCCTTAAACGTAGGAAGTTTAGCACATGCGTAATTGTCGCCGAATACTTCCTGTGCTGCCGAGCTGTCCCAGGTACCGTCAACTATGGCTGCAAGATTGGTTGCTTCGCCTATAGCGGAACCATTCTGAAAAGCCTTGGATTCATTAAGACCTATCATTGCCTTAAGAGCATTAAGACCATTTTCCGATGCATAAGTTACATTAGCCTTTGTAAAGTTACCATCATTATCGGTTTCGTAGGAAAGATCACATCCCGTAGCGAAGAAGAACGCCGTCTGATACCAACCGGAATTTATCTCCATATAAAAGCTCTTTCCCGCTGCTTCGCAGTCGGCAAGGATAGTCTCAAGGGAAGATGGATCGCTTACCACACTCTTATCATAATAAAGGAAATATCCGTTATCGGATGTAAGGGGATATGCATATAATTCGCTTCCCACGGTTGCTGCTTTGATAGAGCCTTCATCATTTTCACTCTTAACGGCATCAAGAACATCGGGATTTACCGTTTCAAGCGCTCCCGCTGCAACAAGACGTGCTATCTGATCCTGGGGAAATGCGTAAATATCGGCACCGGCTTCAACATCCGTGATCATATTTCCCGCTGCATCACCTTCTCCGACAGCCTCGACAGTTACTTTATAGCCTGCATAATCGGGATTTGCCTCAAAGAATTTCTCTATTTCCTTTGCGGTAAAATCAACAACCGCATCGGCAACCCATACTTTAATATCCCCCGCAGAGCCATCACCTACGGTAGCACTGGGTTTTTCCTCCTCTGCCGCTTCTTCACCGGCTTCCTCTGCGGTTTCTTCCGCAGCTTCCTCAGCAACTTCCTCTTTTTCTTCGGTTTCTTCCGCGGCTGCCTCCGTTGCTTCTTCAGCCGGCGCTTCCTGTACCGGAGCTGCCGCACTGCTTCCTCCGCAACCTGCAAGCAATGAACCTGCCACTACGGCCGTGAGCAACATTGATAACACCTTCTTTTTCATAAATTACCCTCCTTTTTGCGTGGGGTACAGGCCGGATCCTGTGTCCCCCAAAAACAGTTTACATATAACATATAAAAACGATATTCACCGTTCTGTATTGCCTTATATATTAAATCCGCATTGATCAAGGCAATTTGCGTTGCGTTATGCGCAACCGGTTGTTCATATAGATACTAACACCCTTGACATCACATGTCAATACTGTTTTTTTTAATTCTTATTGTGTTGAGCCTTTAAGCAAAACCTCATACCCAAGCATCCGCTTAAGTTCTGTTTCTTCCCCGTTTATCAGCTTTAACAAGGTTTCACAGGCCGAATTCCCCAATTCCTTGGGATCATACTGCAAGGTTGTTATCGGGGTTTTTACATCATTTAACAGACTGCTGTTATAGAAGGACGCAACCTTAACTTCCTCGGGTATAATTACCCCATCCCCTTTAAGTTTATGTACGGTAGTTGCGCAAATCCTGTCATCCATACACATAATACATTCCGTATTATGCATAAGTGCATTATCTACTGCTCTTTCTATCTCCTCATTCTTTTCATTATTAAGATAAACAAGATTGGGATCGGGATTTATATTTCTTGAATGAAGGGCTTCTTCAAATCCTTCATATCGGGAACGGTTAACGGTATGGTTCATATTTCCTCCGATCAGTGCAATTCTTCGTATTCCCTTAAGGATAAGGATATCCGTAAGTTCACGACAGGCCTTTACATGATCATTATCCACCTGCACCACATCCTCTTCATCACTTGTACCTATAACAACGAAAGGAATTCCCTTTTCCTTAAGAAGCGCAATATTCCGGTCACGGGTAAGTGTACGTCCAAGGATAACCCCGTCCACCTTCCTGTTATCAAGGATCCTGGATAACTGGATGGTATTTTCTTCATAAGTCATACTGATAAGTATATCGTAATCATTAGATGCAGCCCTCTCAACGATCCCAAGCAGACATCTCTGAAAGAAGGGCAGCTCAGTTATTGTGGAATCCCCGGGCATAGCCCAGCAAATATTATAAGTCCTTTGATTTGCCAGCCCTTTAGCCATGGGATTTGGCCGGTAATTGTTCTCTTCGATAAGATTTAAGACCCTGTCTCTTGTCTTTTCACTTATTCTGCCTTTTCCCGAAATAGCTCTTGATACCGTTGTTTTACTTACTCCGAGCTCTCTTGCGATATCCGCTATGGTATAACTGCTATCACGTGATATCTCAATATTTTTATCCTCTTTACCTGTATTGTTTATAAACTTATCCATACTCTTTTTTCTGCCTTTTTCCTTATTAATTGAACGTTTCCTATGCCTTTTCTTTATTTGCTCACTGATCTTATGCGCCTTTTTTCTTTATTGAACATTTAATGCATTGTATTCTGCAACAGCTTATGTATTGCTTTATACCTTTTCTATTGACAGAAAACACACATCATGTTATATTTTGCGCAATCGGTTGCTTAAAGGTTATCATCCGAACTTTTTTTTGTCAACTTCTATGTTTTAAACTTCTTTACAGTAAGCTTCTATACAATAAACTTCAACGGAGGTATAAATATGAAAGACTTTCTCTTTGGTGCCGCATATTATGATGAATATATGCCTTATGATCGTATAGATGATGATTTTAAACTGCTCAAAGAGGGTGGTTTTAACGTTGTACGTATTGCGGAATCCACCTGGAGCTCTTTGGAGCCCTCCGACGGAGTATTTGATTTTACGCACATTGACAGAATGCTTGACGCCGCCCAAAAATACGGGATCAAAGTCATTGTGGGAACACCCACATATGCCATTCCTTCCTGGCTTGACAAAAAATATCCCGATATAATCGCAGAAACCAAAGCCGGAAAAGGCATTTACGGTGCACGACAGCAGAATGATCTGACAAATCCCGACTATTTACGTTATTGCGAACGTATCATACGTAAACTTACAGAGCATGTGGCAAAGCATCCATGTGTCATCGGCTATCAGCTTGACAACGAGACCAGAAGCGCCGGCGCTGCTTCCATACGCACCCAGAAGATATTTATTAACAAACTGAAGGAAAAATATAAGGATATAGACCTATTTAATAAGGAATTCGGTCTTGATTACTGGAGTAACCGGATATCCTCCTGGGAGGATTTTCCCGATATAAGGGGCACCATAAACCAGAGCCTGTCCGCCGCTTACAAGGGCTTTTTGCGGGAAACGGTAACAGGTTTCATAAAATGGCAGGCTATGATAGTAAACGAATACAAAAAGCCGGAGCAGTTTATAACCAATAATCTTGATTATTCCTGGACCACCCACTCCTTCGGACTGCAGCCTCTTACCGATCAGGCCGATGTGGCAGAATATCTGGATATTACCGGTACGGATATATATCATCCCTCCGCGGGTGATTTTACCGGACGTGAGATAGCTTTCTGTTCGGGTATATCAAGATCCTTAAAAAAGGCTCCCTATATCGTTCTTGAAACCCAGGCCCAGGGAAATCCCGGGTGGCTTCCCTACCGGGGCCAGTTAAGACTTGCCGCCTACTCACATATAGCCGGCGGAGCCTGCGGGATCCTTTACTGGCATTTTCACTCCATACACAATGCCATTGAATCCTACTGGAAGGGAATACTCAGCCATGATCTTCTTCCTAACGAAACCTATAAGGAACTGACTGATTTTAAAAAAGAATTTGATACTATCAGCCATAAAGCCCTGATATCTTATAAAAACAACCGTATTGCCATACTTATTGATACGGCCAGCCTGGTAGGACTCGAGGAATTTCCCATATCCTCCGACCTTGATTATAATACTATACTTCGAAATCTTTATGATACCTTATATGATCTTAACCTGGAATGTGATTTTGTATATAAAGAGGATGATCTTACGGAATATGATCTTATTATCGTCCCGGCGCTTTACTCTGCCGATGATAAATGCCTTGAGAAAATAAGGGATTTCATTTACAGAGGCGGACATGTACTTATGACCTTTAAAAGCTGCTTCTCAAACAATAACCTGAAAATATATCCGGACAGACAGCCCCATGGGATGACCGATTGTACAGGCGCTTGTTATGATATGTTTACGGTACCAAATGAAGAAATCCGTGTTAAAATAGATGGGGTTTCCTATCCGGTAACCCATTGGATGGAGCTCTTAAAACCCGACAGGGCCGAGGTCATAGCTTATTATGATCACCCTATGAGAAAAGATTATGCGGCCATTACCCGCAACCGGTACGGAGAAGGGCAGATCACCTATCTTGGGTGTAATCTTTCAAAGGACGGTCTTAAAGCTCTTATTATAAAAGTCTTAAAAGCAGCGGGACTTTCATTAAGCGAAAACACCTATCCCTGCATAGTGCGCACCGGTTATAACAAAGCCGGAAGAAGGATACATTATTTCTTCAATTACTCTTCGGATACCATAAAGGCCGTTTATGAAGGCAATACGGGAACAGAAATCCTGACCGGGAAAGCCTTACATAAAGGGGATAACTTTAATATGAACCCCTGGACGGTTGTCATCATCGAAGAAGCTTAGAAAAATATTTAAAATAAAATGTAACTATTCAGAACAGCACATAAATTTTAAAATATGAACCGTCAAGCTTGCTTGTAAGGGGCATATTTTATAAATTTATGTATTGGATGAATCCAAAGCAGCGAAAAATACGAAGTATTTTGAGCCTGTTCTGAAT
>JAILKH010000011.1 GCA_024693925.1 Lachnospiraceae bacterium
GAAAATCAAGAGATACACCTACGGCTATAGCTGCAAGTATTATAAACAGCTGCAGTTTATAGAAGAATGCCTGAGTTCTTAATTTATTGGGAGACGGCCAATTATTCCCGGAGGGTTCACCGGACAGTGAATTCTGGCATAATGGGCAGGTATCTGTGGTACCTCCTATTTTTATTTTGCAATTCATACAAGTTCTCATATTTTCAATTCCCTATCCGGCACGATATGCAGGTCTGATTACAATGTACTGTGCCGTTCTGTTGTGATTTTATTTTTGTTTTATATACGTTACCCCAAACTTTCGGAAGGATAAAATTTTGCCGTCAGGATATTGTTTAGTGTATGATTTCGGTAGCATACAGAGTTATATCACATCCTGATTTTTCAAAAGAACTTAGCATTCGTCGGATCATACCGGTTCCCGAATAAGAGCTTGCAATTCCCAGTACCATGTCATTTTTGTAAGTAGTTATGGTTATAAAGAGATTATCGGTGCTGCAAAAATCCGTAAAACCTTTTATATATTCCGTAGTTTCTTCCGGCATGTCGATTTTACCAAGGTTTGACAGAATGGCTGTAACGGTACGGCTTTCTTTTTTTGAAAACATTTTGACGATCGGCTGTTTAAAAAACAAGGGAACCATTCTGGCTAAAAAAAGCTGTTCGATATTCTGATATCTGTTCATCTGTTTTTTTATTACTTCGGGCTCCAGATTTGCTCTTAGTTTTTCTTCGAATTCCGAAGCCAGAGTTTCTATGGACTCGGATCCGTCAAACTTATGCGAGATATCAATATTATTGAAAAAGTTTCTTAAAGTATCCGACGGATAATAATTTCTTAAATTTACGGGAATGGAAATGGTTATGGGATGTTTGCTTTGCCTTAGCGGCATATCCGCATGGATGGCAAACATAAGCTCGGCACCGAGATAGCTTGTAAGACTGACATTTAATTCCTTGCTGCGTTTTAAAAGCACATCCGCATTTGTGTGAACTTCTATATATTGCAATTGATTATAAGGAAGCCTGCGGCTTTGGATCTGGAAAGCCCGGGGCTTTTTGTTAAGAATGGTCTTGGGTATGATGGTAAATCCCTTATTATCATAAAACTGATCATAGCTGTTTCTGGAACGATCATCCGCACAAGCATCATCCGGAATTGAGCTCTCGTCAAATTTGCCCGGATATTTTAATTTAAGATAATTTAACGTGAGCAGCTTGAGTAAAGAAAGTGCTCCGGTACCGTCGCTTATTGCATGTGACATATCAATATTTATACGATTCCGATAATAGGTTACCTGATAGTGTAACACGCCTTTATATCTCTCCCCGTACAATAACGGACAGGGACCGGAGGTTTCTGCGGAAACAACAGGCTTTGTAGCTGTCTGTTCCAGGTAATTCCAGAAGAATCCCCGCCTGATCCGAACCTGGAACTGAGGCCTTAATTTAATGGTAAGATCAAGAGCCTCCTGGAGCAGGGTGGCATCAATGGGATCGGTTAGTATGCTGCTCACTCTGATAGAGCGAGGATTTCTCTTGGTATAAGAAGCAAGAAAAACCTTTGCTACATTATCAAGTTTATACCAGTTGCTGTTTGTGTCGTTCATAATTCTTAAATCTTATCTAACTCCGATGTAATATATATTGAACATATAAAATACTTAAAATCGCCTTTATAGTGTACCACATATTGTGTTTTATTTACAGAAAAAAAACAAAATAAACCCTGAAACGCATTATGTAAACTTAAAAAATTGTTGAATAACACGTTTTAAAATAGTAAAATGGTTTAGGATGAAATGAGATAGCAGTAAAGGATTATGTATATTGAATGGGGGCATATGTTTTGTAAATATAATTATTAAAGGAAACGGATGTGATTTTTATGAAACAATATGTTGTTACCGGAATGAGTTGTGCAGCCTGTCAGGCCCGGGTTGAAAAAGCGGTTAATGCGGTAGAAGGCGTTAATTCATGTTCGGTAAGTCTTTTGACAAATTCAATGGGTGTAACCGGAGATGTAGATGACAGCGTAATAATAAAGGCCGTCACCGATGCGGGTTACGGTGCAAGTGTTAAAGAGGAGAGTTCATCTGCCGGGGTCGGTTACGATAAGATTGATTACAGTGCAGAGCTTGAGCAGCTTAAGGATCATGAGACGCCGGTTCTTAAAAAAAGGCTGATTTCTTCATTATTTTTCCTGTTTTTACTTATGTATCTGGCAATGGGGCATTCCATGCTTGGTTTTCCCGTTCCCTATATATTTGAAGCCGATAAGGTTATGGCTGCAATAATAGAAATGTTATTGTGTATAATTGTCATGGTCATTAATCAGCGTTTTTTTATAAACGGATTTAAAAGTCTGTTTCATTTATCGCCCAATATGGCTACTCTTGTTGCCATGGGGAGCGGTGTATCGTTTGTATACAGTACCTGTATTCTTCTTATGATGTCCAATGCACAATTAAGAGGTGATCAGGGAGCTGTCAATGAATATTATCACGGTCTGTATTTTGAATCCGCAGCAATGATACTTACTCTTATAACTGTGGGTAAGATGCTGGAGGCTCGTTCCAAGGGCAGAACCACCGATGCTTTGAAAAACCTTATGCAGCTTACTCCCAAAACTGCGATAGTATTAAGAAACGGTGAAGAAGTTGAAGTGCCGGTTGAGGAAGTTGTTATTGATGATATATTTGTGGTAAGGCCGGGCGAAAGCATACCTGTGGACGGTATTGTCCGGGAAGGTGTTTCGGCGGTTGATGAATCGGCTCTTACAGGGGAAAGTATTCCTGTTGATAAGCAGGAGGGCGATGAGGTGTGTGCCGCAACGATAAACAGGTCCGGTTATATAAAATGCAGAGCCAAAAGGGTTGGAAGGGATACTACTTTGTCCCAGATAATTAAAATGGTATCCGAGGCCGCTTCAACAAAAGCTCCTATAGCAAAAATCGCCGACCGGGTATCGGGAGTATTTGTTCCGACGGTACTGATCATTTCTCTGATCACATTTATTATATGGATGATTTTGGGACAGTCTGTGGGCTTTTCGGTAGCCAGAGCCATTTCGGTACTTGTAATAAGCTGTCCCTGTGCTCTGGGGCTTGCAACGCCTGTAGCTATAATGGTGGGTAACGGTGTAGGAGCCGGAAACGGTATACTGTTTAAGACTGCGGTATCTCTGGAACAAACCGGGAAGGCGGATGTGGTCGTGCTGGACAAAACAGGTACAATAACCAATGGTCAGCCTGTAGTTACGGATATAATACCCCTTGGTATAAAAAATACAGCTGAATTTAATAAAACGTTGGCGGATACGGTCCGGCCCGAAGAAAAGTTGTTAAAGCTTGCGGGAATACTGGAAATAAAGAGTGAGCACCCATTATCCAAAGCGGTTGTTGACGAATGCGGGAACAGAAAAATAAGTATAAAAGACGGAGCTGACGATTTTTTGGCGGTTCCGGGTAAAGGCCTTACGGGTGCGATAGAGGATAGGGCAATATACGGAGGAAATTATAATTATATAAAGGATGTTTTGGAATCCGATAACCGGAAAACAGATACGGCATCCGCTGAAGCAGCTTTAAAAGAGCTTGCTTCAATAACCGAAAAGCTTTCGGATCAGGGGAAGACACCGCTCATTTTTTCCACAGGGGAAAGCATTCTTGGGGTTATAGCCGTGGCAGATACCTTGAGAGAAGGAAGTAAAGAGGCGATAGAGCAGCTTAAAGGAATGGGAATTGAAACTGTTATGTTAACCGGAGATAATGAGAGAACGGCTAATGCAATAGGAAAGCTTGCCGGTGTTGACAGGGTTGTGGCATCTGTATTTCCTGAAGGAAAGGCTAAAGAAATTGAAAAGCTGAAGAAAAACGGAAAAGTAATAATGGTGGGCGACGGTATAAATGATGCCCCTGCTCTTGTTCTTGCGGATATAGGTATGGCCATAGGAGCCGGTACGGATGTTGCTATAGATGCCGCCGATGTAGTACTTATGAAAAGCGGAATACTTGATGTGGCGGCAGCGATCAGACTTTCAAGGGCAACCCTGAAGAATATACATCAGAATTTATTCTGGGCTTTCTTTTATAATATTATAGGTATACCGCTGGCTGCGGGAGTGTATTATAAATTTGGATTAAAACTTAGCCCCATGTTTGGGGCGGCAGCCATGAGTTTATCCAGTTTTTGCGTTGTAAGTAATGCATTGAGGCTGAATTTTTTCAAGCTGTATGATGCATCCGGGGATAAGAAGAAAAAGAAAGGAGCCCGATCGAAAACCGGAAATACAGGTTTACATAATAATATGATTTTGGAGAATGATACCGAAAACGATGAAAAAAATTATCTAAAGGAGGATGGATTAATGAAAAAAACAATGAATATTGAAGGTATGATGTGTCCCCATTGCGAGGCAACGGTAAAAAAAGCATTGGAAGGGATTGACGGGGTCGTTGAGGCAGTTGCAAGTCATGAGAAGAATACAGCTGTAGTCACTCTTGAAAAGGAAGTGGGGGATGATGTGCTGAAAAAAGCAGTTGAAGATAAAGATTATACAGTCATATCAATAGAAGCCTGATCTGATTGTGATCAATTTTATTGTAGTTAAAGATATTATCAATAATGTACCGGGCATTACGGTAACAGAGTTAAAAAATATTGA
>JAILKH010000163.1 GCA_024693925.1 Lachnospiraceae bacterium
ACCTTCCACAAGCTATATAGAATAATGCCCGCTAGTCTGTTGCCAGTGCCTGTAGGATCACAGCTATTATTGCCATTACCTTAATGCTACCATTACTCATATTCTATGACCTCTTCTCTACATATAATCATACGGCAAATGTCTCACCGGTTTATTCTCCTTTTTTCGAAAGGAAGTTCCCTCTCACACTTATAAAAAATCATCTATAATTTTACTAACAATTACTTTATTCAATTTTTTATTGTTTCCTTTTCAACCTTATGTCCGCCTGTAATCATACCCAGTTCCTCGTCAGTCAGTTTCATCACGTTCTTTTCGATTTGATTTTTCTTTTCTGAAATTTCTATTGAATTGTCTGTCTGCTTTTTATTATTATCAAAAAAATTTCATAAGTCATTTCCTTCCCGTTTTAAGTCATCCAAAATACTTCTCTTATATTTATATGGGTGAATATCCGTTTTGGCAAACTTTTCCCTTGTTTTTGCTATTTGCTGCCTGACATACCCATGCTTTTTGGGTGCTGTTTCTCTTATAAAATCATCAAAGCCGGGCAGCTCCTGTTTATCACTCTTATAGTTCATCCTGTACTATTACCCTTTATAATCACATTACTTTTCTATTTCACTTCTGGTCATCGTGACCAGAAGTTGATCTTATTTCATAATCAAATATATTCTGTGATGTTTATGCCAATCTAAATGTCCTGATTAAATTTTTCTCTTCCGCTCCGGCTTCGAAATATTTTAGCAGTATCTCCGCACAGGCATGGCTGTCGCTGTCAGCCTTGTGGTGATCAAGTTCTATTCCGTAATGATCACAGAGATCATTCAACTTATGGGATATACCCGGCAGCATCTTCTTTCCTATCTGAACCGTGCAACAATACTTTACCATATTCTTCCACTGTATTCCGTAATCATTCAGGCACTTCTTCAGCACTCCCATATCGAATACAGCATTGTGTGCAACAATTATGCCGGATGACATGACAGGCTCTATCTTCGGCCATAGTTCAGGGAAGCTCGGCGCATCGGCTACCGTATCCTTATCAATCCCGGTCAATTGTATGTTAAAGAAGTCAAAATATGTCTCCGGATTCACATAGGAAAAAAACTCTTCTGTAATTGTTCCGTTCTCAACAACAGAAATACCGATAGCACTCATTCTATTGTTATATCTGTTTGGTGTCTCCACATCAAAAGCTATATATCGATACAATTGCTGTTATCTCCCTGCACTCCCACCTCATTTAAGGCTAACCTCATATATCTCGTTTTATCTTCTCTCCAACAATAATCTGACATTCATGAAATCATCAAGATTGCCGAGCTCACCCCATGTCCATTCCTGCTTTATTTCCGTATAATCACTATCAATTGATGTTATCCAGATTTTTTCCTGCGATGCCACCGCACTGTATCTTGTTCCAAGCTGCTTCGCATAGCTTCGTGCTTGATCTAAAGCAGCATTTAAATCCTTTTCATTTGTTATACTTCTCTTTGCTTCAATAATTGCGAAAGCTGTTATATTTCTGCCATTTTGGTTAGGCAATAATACAAAATCCGGGATCAACAAACCATTATGATTTCCTACGTTCAAACGCAGTTGTTGAGTATAGTCATCTTCCGTGTAACCCAGTTTCTTGAGAAATGGCTTGATTACACTATTTTCCACCTCTTTTTCAGTAGAATACTCATTCTCGCTTATATTTACAGCATATTCAAGCCTCGATGCCCCGATTTGGCTACTACTGATAAGGTTACGGAAACATACTTTGCAGCATGTAACTCTTAAATTCTTTCATCTCTTAACACTTACGCTGATGAAGGGTGATAAGGTTGTCGAGATTATTCAAAAACGCTGAAATCTTCCTTTGTTCCATTATATCAACAGGCGCTTGTACTGATACATCATCAAAGAAAGCCTTTGTATCCACATTCAATAATCCATGATTTCTCGCACCTTCTGCACAAATTTGCGATATATCTCCATACCACTGAAGCGTATCAAAATAGCATTGTAAATAATTGGAATCAACTTCATCTGAAACAAGCTCAAAGCAAATATATAAGGTGGACAAACAGCCCTGTTTATAGGCATCCAAGCGTTTTATAGAGCCATAATCATAACCATTTGAATAGCTCTTGTTATATGCAAACTCTCCCTTCTTCAAAAGATAATAATTTGACATATCTTTAGCCGCTACAACTCTGTTAAAGAAATCTCTTTGGTCTATCAAACCATACTGCGATGCTATTGTCAAAGGCAAATCGGATTCGCCATTTTTGTTCTTGCGGGTTACTCTCTCGCAAATATCTCCTAACTTACGCTGTTCCCAAGCATCAGTAAATTTCGGAAATCTTAATTTTGGTTTATTATTCATAACTTACCCTCTCAGAAAGGAAATGTTAATCCAAGTTCATCAAAAGACTTTTTTAATTCCGATGACACAGATTCTATTTCTTTGTTTGTATTCTCTATTTCTCTTGCTACTTCTTCTAAATCAATTTCCGGTTCCTCTTCAGATGTATCTACATATCTTGGAATGTTTAGGTTATATCCGTTTTCCTCTATTTCTTCCATAGATGCCACGTAAGCGAATTTATCAACATTTTTTCGATTAATATACGTATCAACGATTCGTTTTATATGTTCATCTGATAATTCATTTTGATTTTTACCTTTAATGAAATCCTTACTTGCATCAATAAACAGAATATTATTACTGTTTCCGTTTCTCTGACTCTTTAATACAAGGATTGCAACGGGAATTGATGTTCCGTGGAATAAATTCGCAGGAAGTCCGATAACCGCATCCAATCTGTTTATATCTTTTATTATGTATTTTCTTATATCCTCTTCGGCTCCACCTCTGAATAAGACCCCGTGAGGTAATAAAACTGCTATACGTCCATCTGCATCATCCATGTGGTATATCATATGCTGTAAAAATGCCATATCTGCATGACTTTTAGGTGCCAGTTTGCCAACTCCGCTATACCTTGGATCATCCAGAAACTGAGCATTTGCATCCCATTTCAAAGAATAAGGAGGATTACATACCTGTACGGTCATCTTTGCATCACCATATGTATCGTTAGTTAAAGTATCACCCTTACATATACTGAAATCCTGATAATCAACCCCATGCATTAGCATATTCATACGTGCCAGGTTAAAAGTTGTCGGGTTATTTTCCTGTCCATAGAAATGGCCTACACGGCCTGTTGTTAAGTGTTTTTGTACATCAAGAAGCATTGAAACAGAACCACATGTACAGTCTCCGACATTTTTTGCTTCATCAAGCCCTACGGTTGCAAGAGTTGCACATAATGTACTTGGTCCTACCGGTGTGAAGAATTCACCACCCTTTTTTCCTGCATCTGATTGAAACAAACCTATAAGGATCATATAAGCGGTTCCAAGAATATCAAATTCATGATTTTGAAGATCCATATTTAAATCCGCGATTCGAACCATAACTTTCCCTATTTTATCGGTCCTGTCTGATACTGTATCTCCAAGTCTTGTATCTTGAAGGCGCATATCATCAAACAATCCCTTGAAAGCAGCTTCAGATTCGTGACCTAGTGTTGAACCGGTAAGTTCATTAATTGCTCTTTCATAATCTTCAATACTGAATCTATCATTATCATTTTCGGGCTTTAAGATCTTTCTTGTGAGATTTCTGAATAGATTTTCAGGTTTAATGATATAACCCAGATGCTCCATGCTCCACTGTTCGACTACCGGTCTGTAATCGGAATCCGCAAATGCTTTTTCATATGATATTCCATCATTTTTTAAGATCTCCTGCATATATAATTCTGTACGTTCAGATAAATATCGGTAAAATATGGTACCTAACATGTAATTTCTGAATTCATTTGCATCCATCCCGCCTCTTAAATCATTGGCTATTGCCCAGCAGGTTGCCGATAATTCAGCTGCCTGGGATTGAACTTTATTTGTATCAATGGCCATAATCATTCTCCTTCTGCCTTATATTTTCTATATGTTTCGGTTATAAACTCTTTAATCTGCTTTGTTATTTTAGTAAGCTTCAATAAGCCAAAACCATAGGTTTCCAGGCGTTTTCTTATACTTTCATCGGATATTCCACCAGTGAAACTATAATCCGTAAATAAAGCCGATATTATTTTAAGATCAAGCTCTGAATCATACGAAAACTTTTCTATATCAGCCTGTAACTGTTCTTTTTCAAATTCTTCAAAAGCTTTTTGAATATCAGCCGTTTCGGGTAGATCGTAAAATCTCTGTTCAATAAAAGCTTTCATGATATCAGCTTTAGCTCTTAAGGCTTCATTATCTGATCTCTCAATCTCACGTAATATTAAATCTATATTGGCCTGTATTTCCTCTTCCTTAAGATTACGTCCATCTTTGGCAGCTTTTAAGAGATTTAGGATATATACGACATTTATCCTGTCCGTTCTGACAAGTTCTATATTAAAATCAACATCTACCGGTACGTTTATTTTAGATTTGGGATTTTTACTTTCATCCCTGAAATACATATACCAGCTCTTGTAACCTTCAAATTCATCTTCATCCATTACAACAGCCAGGTCTTTCCAATCAAATTTACTAAATGTTTTAAGTGTTGCCAGTGTTCCCACAAGCGTTCTGAAGGCTATTATAAACATTCTGATCTCATCTTCATTTTGTAATTGCCCTGCATCATCAACTGTAGGTGTGATCTTTTTTAACACGGGGACCTGGTTTAACCATTTTTGTAAATAATATTCATAGTTTTCCAACAGATATTCATTTGGATCGCCATCACCGGAGAATAACCTGAGTGCATCATCCTGCCATTTTTTTATATTCCTGTATGATACTACTACACCAAATTGCTTGGTTGCTTTATCTACACGGTTAGTCCTGCTATATGCCTGTACCAATGAATGCCATACAAGATTTTTATCCAGATATAAGGTATTTAAAGGCTTGGCATCAAATCCGGTCAGCATCATATTTACTACTATGAGAATATCTACCTGAGGAAGATTCTTCTGCTTCATTCGCTTGGCTATATCTTTTCTGTAGGATTCATACTTATCAATATCATAAGATGTCCCGTACATTTCGTTATAATCCTTCATACATCTTGATAATAACTCTGCAGAATGTTCATCTCCTACCTCATCCATATCTTCATTTGCACCATAACTGAATATAGCCGCTACCTTATACTTTTTGTCAGATGGTCTTTTCTCATTTAATTCTTTAAATACGTCATAATATTTTCCAAGTGTCTTTATCGAGTCTACGGCAAATAGTGCAGTATATATATCTTTTCCCAAATGAACATGCTGTTCATGATGTTCAAATATATCTTCTGCTATCTTTCTTATTCTTTCATCTTCATGATATAGACCATCAATATCTATATTATGCCTTTTACAATACTCCGGATCCTCGATCTGTTCCGGATCTATTCCCTTTAATGCAATATTTTTTGCAAATATAGTTCTTTGGTATTCAACAGAAAACCTTAATACATTACCATCGGCAATCGCATCCTTTATCATATATTTATGCAGGCAGGCATCGAGTTTTTTTCCGGCATTAAAGAGATCCGCCGTCGTTAATTTTGCTGTTCCTCTATTAGCTTCAAATATTGGTGTTCCCGTGAAACCAATATAATTTGCATTATTAAAATGTCTCTCCACATCCGCATGCATTTTTCCAAATTGTGATCGATGACATTCATCTATTATAAATATTACCTTTTTATCACGATATTTTTCCATTAAGGATGAATACTTGTCACTCTTTACAGCATTTGCCATCTTCTGGATAGTTGTTACAATCATGCCCCTATCCGGTTGTTCTAATTGCTTCACCAATACATATGTGCTATCAGAACTGTCAACGCAATCTTTTTCAAATGAATTGTATTCTTCAACGGTCTGGTCATCTAAATCTTTCCTGTCTATTAAAAATACAACCTTATCAATACTTGGCTCATCTCTAAGCAACTGTGCCAGTTTAAATGACGTTAATGTTTTTCCGGATCCGGTACAGGCAAAAACAAAACCGTTTTGATTTGCTTCTAAAACCCTTTTCTTGGCAGCCTTTACTGCATAAATCTGATATGGCCTCATAACCATCAACGTAGGCTCACTGACTTTTATTACCATATATTTGTCCAGCATCTCCGTTATAGCTGCTTTTCTGAAAAATTCTGCAGTAAATTCGTTTAAAGTATTAATACGTTTATTGTCCTTATCTGTCCAAAAGAAAACAAGACTTTTAAGGATAGGATTATACGCTCCATTATCCATCTCGTTTTCATTACAAAAATATTTTGTTTGCACGGAATTTGAAACTACGAAAAGTTGAAGATACCTAAATATGCCCTTAAATGAAAATTTTCTATAACGATTAATCTGGTTTATTGCCTCATTTATTTCAACGCCTGGGCGTTTTAATTCAATCTGAACAAGTGGAAGTCCATTTATTAAAACAGTAACATCATAACGATTCTTATATTCCACATCATCCTTATGATCCTTATCCATTGTAATCTGATGAGAAACTTGAAATATGTTTCTTTCTATATTAGAACTAAAGAAATCCAAATATACAGTTTTTCCATTATCTAATGTTAGTATATATTTATCCCGGAGAATCTTTGCTGACTCATATACGGTTTTATTCTCTACATGAATCAAAATACGATCAAATTCAGTATCTGAAAAAGAAGCAGTTCCCTTTGCCTCTATTAGTTTTGCACTATTAAAATAGGCTAATTTATCTCGGAAATTATTAATGACATCAGAATAATTCTTCAGCTCAATGTATTCATATCCAATT
>JAILKH010000173.1 GCA_024693925.1 Lachnospiraceae bacterium
TGCCGGAACTGCCGGAGGGAAGTCAGCCGTCCTTTGAAGAAGGCGAATTGCCGGAACTGCCGGAACTGGATACCGGAATAACAAACGGAAACAGTATCGGATCGGAAGAAGAAACAGAAAATGTGTTTAATAAGATCACAAACTGGTTTAAATCGTTGTTTTCCAAAAGATGAGTATTTAGCCGCAGCTATATAGAAAAACCGTAAGTGATTTGGTATACTGTTAATACTAAACAAATCCTTCGGGAGACTATATATGAATGAAAAGGCGATAAAAGCAAAAAATGAAATAGAACAGAGGGAATTATTTATACGTGAGAATGAACAGACCATTCTGAGAATCGCTTCAAAAGTAACTGGAAAGTTCATAACGCGAAGTGATGATGAATGGTCTGTTGCCTTGATATCTTTTAATAAGGCGATTGATACTTACAGTGCAGATAAGGGAGACTTCATATCCTTTGCCAGAGTGGTAATAGAGAGAGCGCTTATCGATCATTACAGAAGTGAGAAGAAATATGAGGCTGAGATATCAACAAGTCCGGAGATGTTAACCGGAGAAGGGGAATATGAAGAAAATACGGAAGTCCTGAGAGCGATTACCGAAGAGTCGTCTCTGGAAGAAAAAAAAGAAAACAGACAGCAAAATCTTAAAGAAGAAATACTTGAAATAAATGAAAGATTGAAGAAATATGGTTTTACCTTTTATGATATAGCGGAATGTTCACCCAAGGCGGGGAAAACAAAAACCGAATGTGCCGGAGTGATAAGACATATACTTGAAAATGAAAATATACTTAACATTGTTACAAATGATGGAAAGTTACCTATAAAAGAAATCGTAAAAGAAATTAAAATATCCAAAAAACTTTTGGACAGATATCGGAGATATATAATTATGGCGGTGATCGTGCTTAACGGAGAGTATCCTCTTCTTGCCGATTATCTTGAGTATATTAAATTCAGCGGAAAGGAGGGAGCAGGATAGTGAAGGCTGTTGTATTGGAAATAAGAAACGGAAACTGTGCCGTGATGACGGATGAAGGCGAGATTAAGAAGATAAAGAACAGCAGATATGAGATAGGGCAGGAAATTGTTCTGAGTAATTCCGGGAATAAGATTGTTTCTTTTACCGAAAGTTTTCGAAAGTTTGCTCCCGCAGTGGCAGCAGCAATGTTTATGGTAATGGCAGGCGGAGGTACATATATATATAATAAACCGTATGGTGTTGTCAGTCTTGATGTTAATCCTTCGATCGAATATACAATAAACCGGATAGACAGGGTTATTGAAGTTAATGGAGTAAATGATGACGGAAATGCTATATTATCCCAACTTGAGATAAAGAATATCCTTAATAAAACAGTGGAAAAAGCAGTTGACGAGACTATAGAGCAAATAAAACAGGAAGGATATTTTTCCGATACGGAAGAAAACTATGTTGTAATTGCCGCTAATACCGAAAAAGAGGAGCATACAGATAAGCTTGTTGCGGAATTTGATGAAGAGCTGGGAGAGCAGGAGGAAATAAGTTTTATAACCATGAAGGTTTCGGATGATGAAATTGAAGAAGCTCATAAACAGGGGATATCCGCAGGTAAGAAAATGATGGTTGATAAGCTTGTTGAAGAAGGCGGAGATGAGATCGACAGAAAAGAGTGGAATGAGAAGAGTGTAAGGGAAATTGTTGTAGAATATGATAAGAGAAAGAATGAGAAGAATTTACCGGCCACGAACGGAGAAAATAAGAATGATGACGGCTCGGTAAAGGAAGAACCGATGGCAGAAGATCGTTCCAACGGAAGAATTAAAGATGATATAACGGGAACGGAAAACAAAGTGAATGGTGCGGGTAAAGAAGGAACAGATATAAACGGAACAGATATAAATGGGGATACTCCTGTTAGCAAAGATAAGCCTGCAGGCGGAGAAAATAACGATAACAGCGGTACCGTAACAGATAAAGCTCCGGCACAGGATAATTTAACGGATAAAACCAATGATCGGCAGAATAAGGTTCGGGAAGGTGATACACCTGTAATACAGGATGATAAAGATGGGAAGAATGATATTTTGGAACCGGGTAATATGGAACAATACGGCGGTTCCCCTTCACAATCGGAAATATTGCCGCAACAGGATGGCGGGAACCGGTCAGGTATAACAGACCAGACAGGAAACGTACAGATGCCTTCCGGCGAGATCCCGCAATCCGGAAATGATGGCGCAGGGACAGATATGATCATACAATCGGAAGGCGGTCAGAATATGCAAAATCAGATGCCGCCACAGGGCGGACAAAGATAAAATAGAGGCTGAAATGGCTTGACGAAGATAAGATATTTTAAAACAATAAGTAGAATGCTTTGTTTACTTGTGATATACTGATTAGAGGTATGCAGCCGGTCATTGAATTTATGGGATTAAAATGAAAAGGTTGCAAATAACAGAAAGGTAGGCCATGTATGTCAACAGTAGCGGTAAGCAGACTTATTGAAAAGATGGAACTTGTTAATCTTACACCGGATATAGATATTAAGGGCAGAAAAATCACCATTCCCGATATAAATCGTCCGGCACTTCAGCTGGCTGGATATTTGCAGCATTATGAGGCGGCGAGGGTTCAGATAATCGGATTTGTTGAAGCGACTTATATGGAGGGACTTGATCCGGCAGATAAAAAAGAAAGGTACGAGCATGTATTAAGTAATAATACGCCGTGTTTTGTGTTCTGCAGAGAAATCGAACCCGATCCAACGTTTGTGGATGTTGCAAGAGAAAAAGGGGTTCCCATTCTTGTTACAAAGAGAGCAACTTCGGATTTTATGGCTGAGATAATAAGATGGCTGAATGTTGAACTGGCTCCATGCATCTCGGTACATGGAGTACTTGTGGATGTATATGGTGAAGGTGTTCTGATAACCGGAGAGAGCGGTATCGGTAAATCGGAAGCTGCATTGGAACTAATAAAAAGAGGGCATCGTCTGGTTACGGATGATGTTGTGGAAATCAGAAAGGTGTCCGAAGAGACTCTTATAGGTTCGGCACCTGATATAACAAAGCATCTTATAGAATTACGAGGGATAGGGATCGTAGATGTTAAGATGCTTTTTGGCGTGTCTTGTGTTAAAGATACGCAGGCGATCGATCTTGTGATACGTCTTGAAGAGTGGGATAAGGATAAGGATTATGACAGGATAGGTTTGGAAGAAAATTATATAGAATATCTTGGCAATAAAGTGGTTTGTCATAATATACCCATACGTCCCGGTAGAAATTTGGCTATAATCTGTGAATCGGCAGCAGTTAATTACCGGCAGAAGAAAATGGGGTATAATGCTGCTCAGGAGTTATATTCAAGATTGCAGAATTCCTTTAACAAAAAGAAGGAAGATGAATAATGAATAATCATTAAAGTTTTTGTGCAGCGTAGTTTAAAAACAGGCGAAACCGGAATTATTATATTAGGATATATGAGATCTGTAAGGAGGTCGGAATGGATATTAAATTGGACAGATATTGTTTTGGGGCAGATATAGGTGGGACAACTATTAAGCTTGGTTTATTTACTCCCGGAGGTGATATTGTAAAAAAATGGGAAATTCCCACCAGAAAGGAAGATAACGGAAGCCACATTCTTGAAGATATTGCCGCTGCGATAAAAAGTGAAATGGAAGTCAGAGGACTTTCCAAAGATAACATTATAGGAGTGGGTGCCGGAGCTCCCGGACCTGTCGATAAAGACGGAGTGGTTTATAAGGCTGTTAACCTCGGATGGGGTATACTTAATATGCAACAGGAACTTAACAGACTTACAGGTCTTATGGTAAGAGCAGGTAATGACGCCAATATTGCTGCGCTTGGAGAAATGTGGAAAGGCGGCGGAGAGGGTTTTAAAGATCTTGTTGTAGTTACTTTGGGTACCGGTGTTGGCGGTGGAGTAATAATAGACGGAAAAGTAGTATCAGGTTGTCTTGGCGGTGGCGGTGAGATCGGTCATATACATATAGAGGACAATGAAACTGAGATATGCGGCTGCGGCAATAAGGGTTGTCTCGAACAATATACTTCGGCTACGGGAATAGTAAGACTTGCAAAGAGAAGGCTTGAAAAGGATGATATGGAAAGCAGGTTAAGAGGAGGGGAAGTAACCGCTAAAACCGTATTTGATGCGGTTAAGGCAGGGGACGCTCTGGCAATAGAGGTTGCCGAACAGTTCGGAGAGTATCTTGCGAAGGGGCTGGCTACGGTTGCCTGCGTAACCAATCCCGAGGTTTTTGTTATCGGAGGTGGAGTATCAAAGGCAGGAGAAGTATTATTGGATTATGTGAAAAAGTACTATAAACAATATGTTTTTCATGCAAGTGCGGATGCCAAGTTTAAGCTTGCCAAGCTGGGAAATGATGCCGGTATATATGGTGCGGCTAAACTTGTTCTGGAATAGGATCAATTATATTGGATGTTGAGCATTATAAGATAAAGATTATATGGACTATAAGTGGGAGATTTTATGAAAGATAGTACTATATCAGCGCTTAAGGGGATTCTGCCGGAAAGTGCCGTGAAAATAAATGAACCGATGAAAAGTCATACTTCATTTAAAGTTGGAGGCCCTGCAGATGTATTTATTACACCGGGAACAGATGAAGAAATAATCGATTGTATTAAGGTGTTGCGAGCTGAAAAAGAAAAGTATTTTATTATGGGAAACGGCTCTAACCTTTTGGTTTCGGATGCAGGTTACAGAGGCTGTGTTATACAATTATATAAGAATTACAGTGATATTTCGGTATTTGGTACAAATATAACCGCTAAAGCGGGAGCCCTTGTTATAAAGGCGGCAAATGAAGCATATAAAAACGGACTATCCGGTCTTGAATTTGCCTGCGGTATTCCGGGAACAATGGGAGGCGCCGTAACCATGAATGCGGGAGCCTACGGAGCGGAAATTGTTAAGGTTGTAAGACTGGTCAGGATGTTGGATCTTAAATATATGATGAAGTGTGAATATGCATCATCGGAAATGAATTTTTCATACAGACACAGTCTTGTAAAAGAACATCCTTTTATTGTTCTTGAAGTTGAAATGGAATTAATGAAGGGCAATCCCGATGTGATCGAAAAAAGGATGAATGACTATAAAGAACAAAGAAAGGCTAAACAGCCTCTTGATTATCCCAGCGCCGGATCTACGTTTAAAAGACCGACAGGACACTATGCGGGGAAGCTTATAGAGGATGCCGGATTAAAAGGGCATCAGATAGGCGGAGCAAGAGTGTCGGATAAGCATTCCGGGTTTATAATCAATACAGGTACAGCTTCGGCTACAGATATTTTAAAATTGATGATAGATGTCCAGAAGAAGGTTTTTGATCGGTTTCATGTTAAACTTGAACCGGAGGTATGTTTTTTGGGGTGGAAGTAAAATATGAGATTTGTTGTTGTTACAGGAATGTCCGGAGCCGGCAAAAGTACGGCTCTCAAATTTCTGGAGGATGGCGGCTATTATTGTGTAGATAATCTGCCGGTTCCTTTGATGGGTAAATTTGTTGAGTTGCTTTCAATGCCTGATAGTGAAATAGAGAAGATTGCGCTTGGTATAGATGTAAGAAACGGACAATCATTTGATGAACTCCTACAGGTCCTGGATGTGTTAAAAAGGGAAGGAATGAATTATGAGGTTTTGTTTCTTGAATCGAGTGATGAAATACTGGTTAAGAGATATAAGGAAACAAGACGTTCACATCCTCTTGCGGGAAATGACAGAGTTGATGTGGGAATTGAAAAGGAGAGAAGCGAATTACGGCTGATCAAACAGCGGTCCGATTATATAATTGATACGAGTCGTATGCTTACCCGGGAACTTAAGGCTTCTATAGATAAGATATTTATAAATAATAAGTCTTATAAGAATCTGTTTGTTACGGTTGTATCTTTTGGATTTAAATATGGTATTCCGACAGATGCCGATCTTGTGTTTGATGTCAGATTCCTGCCAAATCCGTATTATTATGAAAAACTGAAATATATGAGCGGTAATGACAAGGAAGTAAGTGATTATGTGATGTCCTTTAAGGAGGCAGATATTTTTCTTGATAAATTGGAAGATATGCTTGTTTTTTTATTGCCTAATTATATAATCGAAGGAAAAAATCAGCTGGTAATTGCTATAGGGTGTACCGGTGGAAAACATAGAAGTGTTACACTTGCAAACAGGCTATATGAACGTCTGAAAAAATATGATGATTATGGTTATAAGATAGATCACAGAGATATCGATAAAGATGCAAAGAGAAAGGCATAGGGAAGCTGATGTCATTTGCCGGAGCGGTTAAAGAGGAGCTGTTTAAGCATATTGGTTCATCCAGGCATTGCCGACTTGCCGAATTGGCAGCGTTAATATCTTTTGGCGGCGCTGATATATATGGGAAATATGATGATAAGATCATATTGGAATTCGATAATGAACTTGTTGCTCAAAAATGCTTTACTTTATTTTTAAAAACCTTTAATATATGTACAAATGTTTCCGAAGGAAATTTACAACCGGTTAATTCCGGTTCCGGATTTACAATTAACGATAAAGAAGAGATAAGAAAGATAAGACAGGCACTTGGCAGTGATCTGCTGTTACAGAAATCCTGCTGCAGGCGTGCCTATTTCAGAGGTGCTTTTCTGGCTATGGGTTCGGTATCGGATCCCAGTAAGTCCTATCATTTTGAAATTGTATGTAGAAATGATGTGCAGGCAGATACCTTGAAGAAGATAATGGAAAGCTTTGATATATCTGCAAAGCTTATAGAACGGAAGAATCATCCGGTAATCTATCTTAAAGAAGGAGCCTTGATAGTTGAGTCTCTTAATGTTATGGAAGCGCATGTGGCCTTGATGGAATTTGAGAATTCGAGAATTCTTAAAGAAATGAGAAATCAGCTTAACAGGCGTGTTAATTGTGAAGCGGCAAATATAGGGAAAACAGTAACGGCTTCGGTAAAACAGACAGAGGATATTCGGTTGGCTATGGAAATGCCTCAGTATAAGAAACTTCCGGAGGGTATAAGACAAATTGCTGATTTAAGACTTAAATATCCGGATGCTTCTTTAAAAGAGCTGGGTCAGATGTGTGATCCGCCGATAGGAAAATCAGGAGTAAATCACAGACTTCGAAAGCTTTCGGAGCTGGCAGAGAGGAGATATTTATGAAAAAAAAGAGTATTAAGATTCAATTGGAGAATGGGTTGGAGGCAAGACCGATCGCTATGCTTGTGCAGGTTGCAAGCAGATATGAAAGTTCCATTTATATTGAGACCGGTGAAAAAAAGGTTAATGCCAAAAGTATTATGGGAATGATGACACTTATATTATCGGAGGGTGATGAAATAACCGTATCAGCTGACGGTAAGGATGAGGATGAGGCAATTAATGGGATTGAAGAGTATTTAAGCAGTAAATAGAGTCGGGAACGGGGTTGCAAAATACTAATATATAATCGGGAGGTTAAGATGACAAATCCTATAGTGACGATAACTATGAATTCGGGAGATGTAATAAAAGCGGAATTGTATCCTGATATCGCACCGAATACGGTTAATAATTTTATCAGTTTGATCAATAAAGGGTATTATGATGGTTTGATCTTTCATAGAGTAATAAAGGGATTTATGATACAAGGCGGATGTCCGGACGGAACAGGAATGGGAGGCCCGGGATACAGTATTAAGGGAGAGTTTATACAGAACGGATTTGATAATCCGCTTAAGCATGACGCAGGGGTTTTGTCTATGGCAAGAACAATGATGCCCAATACCGCCGGTTCCCAGTTCTTTATTATGCATAAGAATTCTCCGCATTTGGACGGAGCTTATGCTGCATTCGGAAAAGTTACGGAAGGAATGGAAGCTGTTAATAAAATTGCCGAAACTCAAACGGATTACTCGGACAGACCTTTGGAAGATCAGATTATGAAAAGCGTTACGGTGGACACTTTCGGGGAAGAATATCCGGAACCTCAAACTTGTTAAGAATGCACAATTTTTATATTCATAATTTATTCATATTTCATTAAAGGAAATGTTACGTAAGAATCATTTTTTATACATTTATGGGAGATATAATCATATCATAAGTTGATGTGATTATAGTTTATTTGATAATACTTTTTCATAATAAATGCCGGTAGACTGAGTCTCCCGGCATCCTCCCGTTTTGGGGTTATTATACTGTACTGGAAATATATGGGAATTTATGCTATACTTTTCCTACGTTATTTTTCCGGAGGGGCATATGTTTAAGAAAGGAATGGATAAAGAGAGATCCATAGGGAATACGGTAATCGAAAACGGAGAACAAATGGTATCGGAGTTAGGGGCCGTTGAATTAAAAGATGTTAGATCCGGGAATAGATTAAGAGGCATAAAAAAGGACAAGAATATAGATATTTCTGCCGATGACAGTGATAACGGTAAGAAGAAAAAATACACCGGTAAGGCGTTGTATGATATGGGGACTGTATTTGTTTTCTGTGCCTTTATCACAGCGTCTATTGTTATGGCTAATTGCGGAAATGAATTATATAAAGAAAATCTTACAATGGTCGGTGTGACCTTTGTAGTAGCGGTGCTGGCCGCATTCAGAGTCATAAACGGTGCAATGGTACTTGCGGCTCTGCAGACGGTGATCTTTATTGGTATTAAGATTTCTTCATTATCATCGGGAGGACTTGATAATAAGGTTTCTCTTGGCTGGATACTTGTTCCGGGTTTGCTGGTTTTCGGGTATTCTCTTATAGATAAGTCAAAAAAGGAAATTGAAAGATCATATGAAGTTATGAACGAGCAGATTAATGAACTTATTATGACAGATCCTGTTACCGGTTTATATAATCTTAGAAGTATGTATATGGATATACAGACTCAGATTTCTTACGCGGAAAGAAATAATAAACATATATGCCTGATGATAATAAAACCTAAATATGTTGAAGAGCTTAAAACCGTGTTGAAGAAAGATGAATTCAGGGAAGTTGTAATAAGGTTATCCAAGACAGTATGTGATACAATACGTTTGGAGGATAGAGTTTATTCTATAGATTCCGAGGGTTCTTTTGGTGTAATCTTAACCTGTGACCTTTCGGGGGCAGCTCTGGTAGAAGAAAGACTGGCTGAGAAACTGAAGGATGATAAGCTGTATTCGGGAGTTTCACAGGGGAATGAGATTCGTGTTGAAATGCTTTTGGGTTGTGTTCAATATGATGAACAACTGAAACGCGATGCGATCCTTTTTAAGAAGAGTGTTGAAAGCGTACTCAGAGATTTATAATAAACAGGTTAACAAAGGGTGGTCTTTGTTTTAAATGAGACATAAGGAAGGTTTGATATGAAATATTTTGTTACCGGCGGTGCCGGATTTATTGGTTCAAATATGGTAGACAGGCTTCTTTTGGAGCCTGAGAATCAGGTTACAGCATATGATAATTTTTCTACGGGAAGAAGGGAATTCTTAGAGGAGGCTCTTAAGAATGACAGGTTCACATTGGTTGAAGGTGACACTCTTGACCTTGATAAGCTTACGGAAGCAATGAAAGGATGCGAATTTGTTTTTCATTTTGCGGCCAATGCAGATGTACGTATGGGTTGTGAACATCCGAGGAAAGACCTTGAGCAGAATACTATCGCTACCTACAATGTTCTTGAAGCCATGAGAGCCAATGATATAAAGAGAATAGGATTTTCGTCCACAGGTTCGGTGTACGGAGAAGCAGAGGTTATTCCTACTCCCGAAAATGCACCTTTTCCTATTCAGACATCGCTTTACGGGGCGAGTAAGCTGGCTTGTGAAGGACTTTTGGCAGCGTATGCGGAAGGTTTTGGATATACTGCTTATATATTCCGTTTTGTTTCAATATTAGGTGAACGTTATACACATGGCCATGTGTTTGATTTTTGCAAGAGACTTAAGGATGACCCCGGTCATCTTCATATACTAGGAGACGGACATCAGAAGAAGTCATATTTGTATGTTAAGGATTGCATGGAGGCGATCCTTACGGTTGTAAGGAATGCCAAGGAGAAAGTCAATATTTACAATCTTGGTACGGATGAGTATGTTGAGGTTAATGATTCGGTACGTTTTATCTGCGGGAAGCTTGGTGTTTCCCCTGAGTTTACTTATGCGGGAGGAGAGAGAGGCTGGATAGGAGACAATCCCTTCATTTATCTTGATACCGCAAAGGTTCGATCTCTTGGGTGGGAGCCTAGGGCAACTATAGAAGACGGTGTTGTTAAGACGGTTGAGTATCTTATGGCTAATCCCTGGGTGTTTGAGGCAAGAGATTAAGTACATATAAAGTAAATAGAAAATTGTGGAGGATTTGCAGGTTTTACAAAACGAGAATTAAGGGCAGGAGATTTATCCTGCCTTTTTTACGTTCTTAGGTGTCGTAATAGGTGAAATATAAGAAGTGAAAAAATGTTGACAAATAAAATCAATATGATATCATAATGATATCAAATAAATGGAGGTGGTCATATGACCGAGAAGATCTACACAGAAAAAAAACTGGGAATGGCAGTTCTTTTGGGAGTATTGGGACTTTATGTATTAGCGGTATTTATGTGTATAGCGGGAACAGTTTATTCGGGGTATACGAATATCGGAGGCTTTATGGTATTCCTTGGGATAATGATCTTTATATTTGGATGGATCCCGCTTATGGGACTTAAAGTATTAAAGCCACAGGAGGCTTTGGTCCTTACCCTTTTCGGCAATTATAAGGGAAGCATTAAGGAAGCCGGTTTCTATTTTGTAAATCCCTTTTGTACCGCGGTGAATCCGGCTGCGGGAACCAGGCTTGCTCAGAGCGGTGAGGTAACAAATAAGGCGGATACTTTAAATAATTTAAATGTATCGACGTCAAACGGAGCAAATGTGAATATCTACAGTAAGAAGATAAGCTTAAAGGCAATGACTCTTAATAACGGAAGACAGAAGATCAACGATTGCCTGGGTAATCCCGTAGAGATAGGAATTGCTGTAATCTGGAAAGTGACGGATACGGCTAAGGCTGTCTTTAATGTTGATAATTATAAGGAATATTTATCCCTTCAGTGTGATTCTGCATTAAGAAATATAGTAAGGATATATCCCTATGATGTTGCAACCGATGTGGACACAACAGGCGACGGACATGCGGATGAAGGAAGCCTTAGAGGATCTGCCGAACTTGTTGCAGATAGGATAAAGGATGAAATTCAGAGCAAAGTCACGGATGCGGGACTTGAGATCATAGAAGCCCGTATAACATACCTTGCTTATGCTCCCGAGATTGCTTCGGTAATGCTTCAGAGGCAGCAGGCATCTGCAATAATAGATGCCCGTAAGATGATAGTTGACGGTGCTGTCGGTATGGTTGAGATGGCGCTTGACAGACTTAATGAGAAGGATATCGTAAATCTTGATGAGGAGAGAAAGGCAGCCATGGTATCCAATCTTCTGGTGGTATTATGCGGTAACCACGATGCACAGCCTGTAGTTAATTCGGGAAGTTTGTACTGATGGCTGAAAAAAAGCAAGTGCCTCTTCGTTTATCGGCAAAATTGTACGATGCCATAGCCGCATGGGCGGAAGATGATTTTCGCTCGGTCAACGGACAGATAGAGTATCTTCTTACCGAATGCGTTAAGCAAAGAAAGAAGAACGGAAAATATGTAGGTGAGGACATAGATGTCCCACCCGACCTGGATGTTTAAAATATAAACGGTTTCCGTTTTTGAAGTGATACAAAATATATTTTGAGGAGAGAATTATGGAGTCATCAACTGAAGTAGCAAACAATAAATTTAAAACAGTCCTTTTCTGCATATGGGTGGCGGCGGCAATGCTGCTTATACAGATGGGAGTGGGTGTCATCGGAGGAATAGTCGTATCCTTATTATCGGTGTTTAAAAACATGGGAGGAAATGCAGCGGATCAACAGGCAGTTATGGATCTCTTATCCGGTAAAATGGTATATATAGAGCTTGCAGCGGTTATACTGGCCCTTATCATCATGGCTTTCTGGTATTATTTCGGATATGTAAAAAAATCTAAGGCAGACGGAAGCTATGAGCAGCCGCTAAAAAAAATAGCTGATGTAAGGTTCTTTGCTCTTATGATAATAACAAGTATCGCCGTATATTCACTTGCCTATCTATTGAATAATTTTGCCACTTTTCTGTTACCGGAAGCCGGAGAAAAATTTGCCGATATGATGCAATTGACCTTTGGCGGAAATGATGTTGTGGGTTTTATCGCGGCAGGTATAATAGGACCGGTATGTGAGGAATTAACTCTCAGGGGTATAGTACTCAAAAGGTCTGAGAGGAGCTTTGGGATGGTAGGCTGTATTATCCTGAACGCCCTTATATTCAGTTGTATGCATATGAACCCTATCCAGGGTATATATGCCCTGCCCATGGGAATTGTTTTTACCTATGTATGTTACAGGTATAACTCGGTAGTACCGGGTATCATACTTCATATTCTGAACAATTCCATCTCTTTTCTTCTGTCCAGGTTCATAAATACAGACAATTTAAGCAATCTTATCTGGATAGTGGTATTTGTATTATTGGCGCTCGGGGCTTTTTTGATCGCAAGGCAGATGCCTGAATTTAAAGGAAATAAGGAAGAAGAGCAGGTATGTCAGTTATCCGCGGAGTGAGGCATATCATGCAACAGTTTTAAGCAAAAGACCAGTGAAGGGAAAAAAGTAAGCAGGTATGCAAGGGGCTGAGCCTCCTGTATACCGCTTAATCCCCGAAGGTTTGCAAGTATTATAAGGGTGGGTATGAAAAATATACCGCTCCGCATTGAGGATAAAAGGGATGCCCCCTTACTGTGTCCCGTACTTTGATAGAGCATTTCGGTTACCATTGAAAGAGGTAAGAAAAGCAGGGATACAAGATGGAGCCTTAAGGCCCTGGTCCCTATCTCTATAACTTTCGGATCGTTTCTGAAAACACCTATAACATTTCCCGATTTTAAATACATTATCAGTATGGCTACTGCCATTAATGATTCTCCCACGGTTATTGTAAATTTAAAACCGCTCCGGACCCTGTTAAATTTGCCGGCACCGTAATTAAAGGCGCTGACAGGCTGGAATCCCTGTCCGACACCGAGAGCCACGGAAAAAATAAAGAAAGAAACCCTGGATACGATACTCATGGCCGCAACCGCTTCATCACCCCATAAGCCGGCATAACTGTTAAGGATTATGGTTGCAATACTTCCAAGCCCCTGGCGTAAAAGTGAAGGCAGGCCGGTTGCACATATATTAAGAAGAGAGCCGTCTTTTATCCGGATATTGTTCAATGATAATACGCATGTGGTTTTACGGCGAAGGAACATTGACAGCAGGATAATGAAGCTTATTATCTGACTTAAACATGTTGACAGGCCGGCTCCGGCAACACCCATATTAAGGGCAAACATAAAGATAGGATCGCCTATAATATTCAATAAAGAACCCGTAAGCAGTGCCACCATACCCATTGCGGCTTTACCTTCATATCTTAGGATATTGTTCATTGTAAAGCTCGATGCCATAAAGGGCGAAGCAATAAGGACATACATGATATACTTTTTTGCGTAGGGAGCTATGGTAGCGGTACTCCCCAGTGCCATTATTAATGGATCAATAAAAATGAAAGATATAAGAGATATTATAAATCCTGCGATAAGTGAGAAAAAGAAGGCGGTGGAAGCGGTCTGCGATGCTTTATCGACCTCTTTTGCCCCCAGTAACCTGGATGATATGCTTCCGCCACCCTGTCCGAACATAAAACCGACGGCCTGTATTATAGCCATGTATCCGAACACTATACCTATGGCTCCGCTTGCGGAATTGCCTAGCCTGCCGACAAAAGCGGTATCTGCAAGGTTATAAATGTTTGTTACCAGCATGTTTATTATGGTTGGCACCGACAGAGACAGAATGAGCCTCGGTATGGGTGTTTCGGTCATTTTTATGTATTGTGTGGTCTGATTATCCATAAGAAGAATTTTACCACATTTTAAAGAGACTGATAAAATAAAATACAAAAGACATGCTGTATTTGTATATAAGTATATTTAACGGACTTGACAAAAGATTAAATGCAAGATAAGTTATAGCACGGATGTATTGCGGGTCATATCTTTAAAGGATAACAAGATCGCGGATCGGAGATTAAATGATAAGTAAGCTTTTGGATATATATAAAAAACATAAAGAAGGGATCGATTACCTGTTCTGGGGCGGAATTGCTTTTGTATTAAGTATGTTCCTTTTCTGGCTTTTTACCGGAGTTTTCGGATGGGATGAGGTATTTGCAAACAATGTAGACTGGGTTATATGTGTGATATTTACATTTCTAACCAATAAGCTGTTTGTTTTCAGAAGCAAGGTAAGGTCGGCATCCGGGATAGCCCGTGAATTTGTATCATTTGTGGCTGCCCGTGTGTTTACGCTGGTGCTGGAGGACCTGGTAATATGGATAGGCTGCGATAAGCTTGGTTATGATGTCGGAATGGGAAAGCTTGCGGTTAAGCTTATAGGTCAGTTTATTGTGATCGTAACCAATTATGTACTGAGCAAGCTTATAATATTTAAAAAAGCGGCTGATCCCAAATAGGGATCCGGTATTTAAAGGATGGAGATATTGAGCTTGATTCTTGCAAATCGGTTAAGGTTATGGTAATATTTAAATGTTGATATATTAAAGATGTTATGTGCTGTTACGAAGGGAAAAGGATGGACGGCGTAATCTTTGGTCAACGGGCTAATTGAATATTTCACCGTTTGGTGATAGTTGGGTCACATTTGTACGAAGAGAAAAGGATGAACAAATAATGATCGGATGATTTTATTATGGATAAGTGTCCTCATTTGATTTCGTATGATGTCAAATGAGGTTTTTTTATTTCAGTGGAGCGAGAATTGGATTAGGAGGAATAATATGATAGTAGCACGCAGTCCACTCAGGATATCTTTGGGAGGCGGAGGAACGGATCTTCCTTCGTATTATAAGCAAAGAGAAGGTTTTCTTATATCGGCGGCGATAGATAAATATGTATATATTACTTTGCATGAGACCTTTGATAAGGGTTATTTTTTAAAGTATTCAAAGTTTGAGCATGTCCAGGATATTGAAGAGATCCAGCATCCCATCATAAGAGAAGCGCTTAAGATGCTTGACTGGAAGGAAAATCATATTGAGATATGTTCTATGGCGGATATTCCCGCGGGAACGGGTCTTGGATCTTCTTCGAGCTTTACAACGGCTCTTCTGCGTGCACTTCACACTATGCAGGGAAATATTGTCAGTACCCGAACTTTGGCCGAGGAAGCCTGCGAGATAGAGATGAACCGCCTAAAGGAACCTATAGGTAAGCAGGATCAGTACATAGCCGCATATGGTGGAATTACCTGCATGAACTTTCATAAGGATGGTTATGTATGGGTTGACCCTCTTAATATTTCAAAAGAAACTCTATATAATCTTGAGGATAATCTTATCCTTTATTTTACCGGTTTTTCCCGTTCGGCAGGAAGTATACTTAAGGAACAGGATGATAAGAGCAGGGATAAGAACTCGGATATGCTTAAGAATCTTGATTTTGTTAAAGACCTTGGATATCAGAGTAAGAAGGCATTTGAGGAAGGAGATCTTGATACCTTTGCCGATATAATGAATGTTCATTGGGAGTATAAGAAAAAACGTTCCGGTGGTATGAGTAATCCACAGATAGATGAGTGGTATGAGATGGCACTTAAGAACGGAGCCAAGGGTGGTAAGATGATCGGTGCCGGTGGCGGAGGATTTCTGATGTTCTACTGTGAAGATAAGAGGAAGCTGCGTGAGGCAATGAAGAATACCGGAATGGAAGAGGTCAGATTCAGGTTTGAAATGGAAGGCTCCAGAGTTTTATAGTATGACGGGGATAAAGCGGTGGAATACAAAGAAGCAAAAGATATGCAGGTAGTCGTCTTAATGGGCGGACTCGGAACGAGGCTTAAAGAATATACAAAAGAATGTCCCAAACCTTTGGTAAAAGTATGCGGAAAACCGTTTTTTGATTATTCGTTAAGACTCCTTATACATCATGGATTTAAAAAGTTTCTGTTCCTGATAGGTTATCGGGCAGATATGATCGAGGATTATTACGGTGACGGAAGCTCACTTGGTATTTCCATAAGTTATTGTTATGACGGCAAGGAACTGCTGGGAACGGGTGGTGCTGTAAGAAGGGCGTATGACTATCTTGAGGATGATTTTCTTTTGATGTACGGGGATTCTTTTATGGATATCGATTATGAAGAAACATTGTATCGTTATTATGAAGGAAAATCGCGCGGTATGCAGGCTCTCATGACGGTGCTTAAGAACGGTAACAGATTTGATAAGTCAAATGTTATAATGGACGGTTCTTCGATCAGGCTTTATGACAAGATGAATATGACTCCCGAAATGGATTATATCGATTATGGAGTCTGTATTTATGAAAAAAAGCTGTTTGATGATTTTGAAGTCGGAGTTAAGTTTGATATAGCAATCCTTCAAAACAGACTGAGTATCGATAAAAAGATGACGGCACATATAGTTACCAAGAGATTTTATGAAATAGGAAGTCCCGCTGCGCTAAATGAATTTACCGAATATGTTAAACATAGATTTCTGGAAGCTCATCCGGCAGTATTTCTTGACAGGGACGGAGTTCTTAATGAAATAGTATATAACGAAGATGCCGAACAGATGGATTCGCCTCAGAAGATATCCGAGTTTAAACCTTTCCCCCGGGTGGCAGATGCTGTAAAGAAAATAAAAGACAAGGGATATTACGTGTTTATAGCAACCAATCAACCCGGAGCGGCTAAAGGAAAATCCAAGCTTAAGACTTTATATGATATAAATACTTTGTTTGCAGAGGAGCTTGCCGAAGAAGAAGCTTATATAGATGGGATATATATGTGTCCCCATTATCCCAAAATGTGTGAAAACACAAAAGAAGAGTTTCTTATTAAAACCTGTGATTGCAGGAAACCCAAGCCGGGTCTGCTTCTTAAGCCAAAGGATATTTATAATATTGATTATAAGAATTCGTATATGGTGGGGGATTCTTTTACGGATGTTCTTGCCGGATACGCTGCCGGAGTTAAAACTATATATATAGGCGATCTTAAGTGTGATGCCTGTAAAAAATTATGTGACATGGAACCGACGCATATAGTAAGAGATATTATGCAGGCGGCAGAAGTTGTTTTGTGAGATTAAACAGGGAAGATCATACAATAATAATTTTTAAGGAGGGTATAATAAATGAGTACAGCGTATATTGATCAGTACTTGAAGGAAACCATGGAAATCGTAAACATGATCCCGAGAGATGAGATAGCTAAGGCGGTAGAGATCCTTAAACATCTTAGGGATATGGGAGGACGTTTATTTATATTGGGAGTAGGCGGAAGCGCCGCAAATGCTTCCCATGCCGTTAATGATTTCAGAAAGATCGGTCATATAGAGACCTATGCACCTACGGATAATGTGTCGGAGCTTACGGCCCGCACAAATGATGAGGGCTGGGAAACAACCTTCAGTGAATGGCTTAAGACATCAAGGATAAATGAGAAGGATTGTATTATGGTATTTTCCGTAGGCGGCGGTTCGGAAAGCACAAGTCTTAATATCGTAAATGCGCTTAAGCTCTCAAAAGAAAGAGGAGCCAAAGTCATTTCGATCGTTTCAAGGACCGGCGGATATTCAAAGCAGGTTTCCGATGCCTGTGTGCTTGTGCCGGTTGTGGCAGATGAGAGGATCACTCCCCATGCGGAAGGCTGGCAGGGGGTAATATGGCATCTTTTGGTAAATGCAATCAATGAGTAACTATTTTTATATCTTCATAATTTGAGAAGAGGAAAGGAGTCATTTATGAAGTTTGAAGATCTTAAGGTAACAGTTTATGCGGACGGGGCCGATATCGAGGCAATGAAAGAAGAGTATAAGAAGGGGTATGTTAAGGGTTTTACTACCAATCCCACTCTTATGAAGAAGGCAGGAGTAAAGGATTATGTGACTTTTGCAAAGGAAGCTATCAGGGAAATTCCGGATCTTCCGTTATCTCTTGAAGTTTTTGCGGATGACTTTGAAACCATGGAAAAGGAAGCGGAATTTATAGCTTCCCTCGGGGACAATGTATTTGTGAAGATACCCATTACAAATTCCGAAGGAGAATCAAGTGTTCCGCTTATAAGTAAGCTTTCCGCAAAGGGAATAAAGATAAATGCAACGGCTATTCTTACCCTTGAGCAGGTGCGGGCGGTTGTAGATGCTTTTGCAGAGGGTACGGAAAATATTGTATCGGTATTTGCGGGAAGAATACTTGATACGGGTGTTGATGCAGTGCCGATCATGAAGGAAGTAACAAGTATATGTAAGACAAAACCCGGCACATTGTCATTATGGGCAAGCTGCCGCGAACTATATAATATCATTCAGGCAGATCAGTGTGGCACAGACATAATAACAGTTACAAATAATATTCTTGCAAAGCTTCCGAATCTTGGAAAAGATTTAACGCAATTATCTCTGGAAACGGTAAGAATGTTTGTGAATGACGGAAAAAGCCTGGGTTATTCCATCCTTGGATAAAAATGTTTTAAAAAATTTAATAAAATAGTTTGACATTTCCGAAAAATACACTATAATACTTGTTGTTACATAAGTAATGAAAAAACTTGTAATTTATAATATGTAAAGTAAATTGTCATACATGAGGAAAGGAGACTAAAATGGCAGAAGCAAAGAAACCTGTTGCAGTTGCTAAGAAGACCGAAGAAGCAAAAACCATAGCAGCAACAGAGACAGCTAAGAAGGCTACAGTAAAGAAAGTAGCAGCAAAGAAGGAAGCAGCTCCCAAGGCAGCAGCAAAGAAAGAAGCAGCTCCTAAGGCAGCAGCAAAGAAAGAAGCAGCTCCCAAGGCAGCAGCAAAGAAAGCGGCAGATGTAACGGTTAAAGTTCAGTTCAATGGTAAAGAGGTAGATATGAATGAACTTAAGGCACGTGTTGCTAAAGAAGCCGGTAATGGTGCGGTAGCATACTTTAATGTAAATGACAGTAAAGTATATTGTACAGTTAATGGTGAGCCTAAGGTTGACTTTGAGGTGTAAATTATATTAAGAAATAACAAGACATCGGTATATGCCGATGTCTTTTTTTTATAAATGGTATTGACATATTGCATTGCTAGTGATATCTTATCTTTAGATGTTAGCACTCCACCTAAATGAGTGCTAACAAAAAAGGTTGAAACAGATGATTGGTACAGGAACATAATTATAAATCATAATATTATGTGCTTGTTTCAGAGGGAAGGTGTATGGGAATGGAACTTAGCAGTAGACAGGAAACAATATTGCTGGCTATTATTAAGACTTATCTTGATACAGGCGAGCCTGTGGGTTCCAGAACCATATCTAAATATACGGATCTTAATCTCAGTTCGGCAACAATACGGAATGAGATGTCTGATCTGGAAGAAATGGGTTATATTATGCAGCCTCATACCTCTGCGGGAAGGATACCTTCCGATAAGGGTTATAGATTTTATGTGGATCATCTTATGGCAGATAAGGAAAAAGAGGTAGATGAGATGAAGGAAATCCTTATCGAGAAGGCTGATAAGATGGAACAGGTACTTAAACAGATCGCAAAATCGCTGTCTGTAAATACAAATTATGCGGCAATGATATCGGCACCCAGATATCATCAGAACAAGCTGAAATTTATTCAGTTATCCCGGATGGGAGACGATCAGATAGTTGCGGTAATAGTAGTCGAAGGGAATATTATTAAGAATGAAATAATCGAAGTGCAGGAGCATCTTGATGATGAAACGTTGTTGAAATTAAATATTTTGTTAAATACTAATTTGAATGGTCTTTCAATAGAAGAGATTTCTCTTGCTACAATTAAGAAAATGAAGGAGCAGGCCGGTATTCATTCAGAGGTGATCAGTGATGTTATAGATGCTGTGGCTGAAGCTATAAAGGCTGATGAAGACCTTGAGATATATACAAGCGGAGCCAAAAATATTTTTAAGTATCCTGAATTATCGGATAATGAGAAAGCCAGCGAGATCATAACTGCTTTTGAAGAGAAAAAGCAGTTGTCGGATATAGTGTATGAGACTTTATCAAGCCAGGAAGAGTATAATTCGGGAATTCAGGTTTATATAGGAGAGGAATCGCCGGTACAGAATATGAGAGATTGCAGCGTTGTGACCGCTACTTATGAACTTGATGAAGGAATGAGAGGAACTATCGGGATTATCGGTCCTAAACGTATGGATTATGATAAAGTTGTAAAAACGCTTAAATCCATTACAGGTCAATTGGATGCTTTATATAAAAAAGACGGTAAGAGAAAGAAAAAATTAAAAAATGAGGAATAATTCTGAAAGGAGTGCAGTGAATTGCTGGAGAACGAGGAAGTAATAAAGGAAGAGGAAGACACTGATAAGAAAGAAACAGACATACAGGAGGAAGCTGAGGTAACGGATGAGGAGCAAACCTCTAAGGAGGATACACTTTCCGGGAATAAAGATGATGCAGAAGATAATAAAGATGAAGCAGAGAATGAGGAAGATATAACTTCCGATTCGAGTGAGAATGAGGATTCCCGGATTAAGGATGAGGAAGGAAAAGAGAAGAAGAAGTTTTTTAAGAAGAATAAAAAGGATAAAAAAGATGAACAGATAGAAGCACTTACGGACCAGGTAAAAAGACAGATGGCTGAGTTCGATAATTTCCGGAAACGTACGGAAAAGGAAAAATCATCTATGTATGAGATGGGAGCAAAGTCTGTGGTGGAAAAGATTCTGCCGGTGATAGATAATTTTGAAAGAGGTCTTGATACTGTTTCCGAAGAGGATAAGAATTCACCGTTTGCCGAAGGTATGAGGATGATATATAAGCAATTAATGACAGAACTTGAAGGTATCGGTGTGAAACCGATCGAGGCCCTTGGGCAGGAATTTAATCCGGATTTTCATAATGCGGTCATGCAGGTGGAAAGTGAAGAGTATGAATCCGGACACGTTGCACAGGAACTTCAAAAGGGTTATATGTACAGAGACAGTATAGTAAGACATTCAATGGTGGCGGTAGTACAGTAGATCCTGCCGGTTAAGGTAAAACGGGAGATCTAATTTTATAATAACAAAGATATTAATTTCATGATCAGGAGGATAAAATAATGGGAAAGATAATAGGTATTGATTTAGGAACAACCAATAGTTGTGTAGCGGTTATGGAAGGTGGTAAGCCTACCGTTATAGCTAATACCGAAGGAGCAAGAACAACTCCTTCAGTGGTAGCTTTTACCAAGACGGGAGAGAGACTTGTAGGAGAGCCGGCAAAGCGTCAGGCGGTTACAAATGCCGATAAAACTATTTCCTCCATAAAAAGAGAAATGGGTTCGGATTATAAGAGAGCTATTGATGATAAGAAATATTCGCCGCAGGAAATTTCGGCAATGATCCTTCAGAAACTCAAAGCGGATGCAGAGAGTTATCTGGGCGAGAAAGTAACGGAAGCAGTTATAACCGTGCCTGCATATTTTAATGATTCGCAGCGTCAGGCAACAAAGGATGCCGGTAAAATAGCGGGTCTTGATGTTAAGAGAATTATAAACGAGCCTACGGCAGCAGCGCTGGCATATGGTCTTGATAATGAGAAGGAACAGAAAATAATGGTTTATGATCTTGGTGGAGGAACATTTGATGTTTCTATCATAGAGATTGGTGAGGGTGTTATAGAAGTTCTTGCAACCAACGGTAATAACAGACTTGGCGGTGACGATTTTGATCAGAAGATAACTGATTATATGCTTGCTGAGTTCAAGAAGAATGAAGGCGTTGATCTGTCGAATGATAAGATGGCATTGCAGAGATTAAAAGAAGCTGCGGAAAAGGCTAAGAAGGAATTGTCATCCGCAACAACTACAAACATAAATCTTCCGTTTATAACTGCGACCAGTGAAGGACCTAAGCACTTTGATATGAATCTTACAAGAGCCAAATTTGATGAGCTTACCCATGATCTGGTTGAGGCTACAACAGTTCCTGTTCAGAATGCTCTTAAGGATGCCGGAATTACGGCTTCCGAATTGGGACAGGTATTACTGGTAGGCGGATCTACACGAATTCCTGCAGTACAGGATAAGGTTAAACAGCTGACGGGTAAGGAACCTTCAAAGTCTCTTAATCCGGATGAGTGCGTAGCTCTTGGCGCATCAATTCAGGGGGGTAAACTTGCAGGGGATGCAGGTGCAGGTGAAATCTTACTTCTTGATGTTACACCCCTTTCTCTTTCTATTGAAACAATGGGTGGAGTTGCAACAAGACTTATTGAGAGAAATACAACAATACCGACAAAGAAGAGTCAGATATTCTCAACAGCAGCAGATAATCAGACAGCCGTTGATATAAATGTTGTACAGGGTGAGAGACAGTTCGCGAGAGATAATAAATCCCTTGGTCAGTTCCGCCTTGACGGAATCCCTCCGGCAAGAAGAGGTGTTCCTCAGATCGAGGTTACATTTGATATTGATGCAAACGGTATCGTTAATGTATCTGCTAAGGATTTGGGAACAGGAAAGGAGCAGCATATTACAATAACTTCCGGTTCAAATATGTCTGATGACGAGATTGATAAGGCTGTTAAGGAAGCTGCCGAGTATGAGGCTCAGGATAAGAAACGTAAGGAAGCTATAGATGCAAAGAATGACGCTGATTCCTTTGTATTCCAGACGGAAAAGGCTATTGAGGAAGTTGGAGATAAGCTTGATCCTTCGGATAAAGCAAATGTAGAAACAGAACTTAATAACCTTAAAGAACTTATTGCTAAATGCGATCCTGAGAATATGAGTGAAGATCAGGTAGTGGAGCTTAAAGCTGCTCAGGAAAAAGCAATGACGGCTGCTCAAAAATTATTTGAGAAGATGTATGAGCAATCTCAGGCAGGTGCGGCAGCAGGTCCCGATATGTCTAATATGGGAGGGCAGGCAGGTCCGGATATGGGCAATACAAATAATGACAGCTACGATGGAGACGTTGTTGATGGAGATTATAAGGAAGTTTAAGACTTACTAAGGAATAATGAAATACTGCTGCCCATCTCTTTATCGGGGATGGGCAATAGTTGTGTGAGGTAGATAAATGGCAGAAGATAAAAGGGATTATTACGAGGTCCTCGGAGTTAATAAAAATGCTGATGAGTCCGAAATAAAAAAAGCTTACAGGGCACTTGCCAAAAAATATCATCCCGACATGAATCCGGGTGATAAAGAAGCCGAAAAAAAATTTAAAGAAGCCAGTGAAGCCTATGCTGTGCTTAGTGACCCGGATAAGAAGAGACAATATGATCAGTTTGGACATGCTGCTTTTGACGGCGGTGCCAGTGGATTTGGGAGCGGTTTTGATTTTTCCGGTGCTGATTTTTCGGATATTTTCGGTGACATTTTCGGTGATCTGTTCGGAACGGGCAGATCCAGGAGCGGTTCATCAAGTAATGGTCCCATGAAAGGGGCTAATATAAGAACCAGCGTGCGTATAACCTTTGAAGAATCGGTTAAGGGAGTCGATAAGGAATTGGAACTTACTCTTAAGGATGTGTGTACCAATTGCGGAGGAAACGGAGCAAGACCCGGTACAAAGCCGGAAACCTGCCCTAAGTGCGGAGGAAAAGGTCAGGTTGTATATACACAGCAATCGCTTTTTGGTATGGTCAGGAATGTTTCTGCTTGTCCGGATTGCCGTGGAAGCGGTAAGATCATTAAGGATAAATGTCCGGAATGTCATGGTACGGGATATATATCAAATAAGAAAAAAATACAGGTGTCAATTCCCGCCGGTATTGATAATGGGCAGAGTGTACGTATAAGAGAGAAGGGCGAGCCGGGTATAAACGGTGGTCCCAGAGGTGATTTGCTGGTAGAAGTGGTAATACAGAGACATCCTATTTTTCAGAGGAATGATATGGATGTATATTCTACAGCACCTATTTCTTTTGCGGTTGCGGCTTTGGGCGGAGAAATATACATAGATACAGTGGATGGAAAGGTTATCTATGAGGTTAAAGCGGGAACACAGACGGATACAAGAGTACGCCTTAAAGGTAAGGGTATGCCGTCGTTACGTAACAATCAGATCAGAGGAGACCATTATGTAACTTTGATCGTACAGGTGCCTGAACGCTTAAGTTCCGATGCAAAGGAAGCATTAAGAGAATTTGATAAGCTTACAGGGGATACTTTAAATGCAGTTGAAGAAGGTTCGGATGGAGGAAAGGAAAAGAAGAAAAAAGGTTTCTGGAATAAATAAAATATACAGCTGATAATTAATTTTGGGATATATAATTAAACCTTATCGCAGTATTTTCGTTATATTATGAATATGATCTGCGGTAAGGTTTTTTTTGAAGTGGAATTGGTAAGGGACATAGTATTTAGGCAATATTCTGCCGGTCTTGAATTATATGGGTAATTATTCTATAATATTTTATACTTTTATAAAAATAATGGAATATAATTATATGAATATATAATTTGGAGAATGATAATAATGGGATCTTTAAAAAAGGTACGGATATGTACTTATTCTGTTATAGCCTGTTTTTTTATAACGGCTTTGGCGATTATGGTAAATGCTTATACAGGAAATGATATTTCACCTGAGGAGGTTTTGGTTTCCGAAAATGATACTATCGGTGAAGAGAAGGCGGAGGTTACTCCAAAACCAACTGCGAAACCTTCACCTGCAGAAAAAAACAATACGGAAGATAAAGATGATAATGGTCTTAAAGAAGGTCAAATGAGGAGTTATCTGTCCGGACTTCCCGTAGATAAGTCTATTGGAAATAAAAGACCAATTGCAATAATGCTTAATAATTTAAAGGCAGCACAGCCTATGTGTAGCATATCTGAAGCGGATGTAGTATATGAATATGTTGTTGAAGGTGCTATCACAAGACTCATGGCTTTATTTGAAGATTATGAGAAGCTTAATAAGATAGGTTCTGTAAGAAGCTGCAGGGAGTATTTTGTATATACGGCACTTGAATTCGATGCCATATATTGTCATTACGGACAAGCTGCATATGCAGTGGATCTTTTGAACAGTGACTATGTGGATAATCTTAACGGGTTAGGGCAGGAAGGTGATACGGTATATTACAGAACAAGTGACAGAAAAGCACCTCACAATGCCTATACATCTGCGGAGGGAATTAATGCCGGGATAGAGATGATGGGATATCGCCGGGATCATTATGATGATTATAAGGGCAAATTTAAATTTTGTGACCTTGATAAGACTGTGACAAATGAGAACGGAATGGATATAACGCATATGGAACCTAACTATAAAATCAACAAACCATGGTTTGAATATGATGAGGAGAGGGAGAAATACGGGCGTTATCAATATGACGAACCTCAGATAGATGAGTTGACCGGGGAACAGCTGTTTTATGATAATGTGATTTTTCAGTATAATAAATGGGTTCAATTGGATGATAAGGATTATCTGGCTTTTGATTGTCATTCCGGAGGAGTAATACAATATTTTACCAAAGGAAAGATGGTGGTCGGAACCTGGATGAGAGATGCATCATTGGCTCATGACGGTAATTACGATATGTGTCCTATAAGATATTATGATATGCAGGGAAATGAAATAGAGATTAATAATGGTAAGACTTTTATTTGTGTTATTCAGGATTCGGAACTTGAGAACATAGTAATTAGGTAGGTTTTGAATAAAATCCTGGATGTCTGGAAAATAATATAAAAGAGGGATCGGTATATGAAGACAACAGCACTTATTATGGCGGGAGGTAAGGGAGAACGCTTTTGGCCAAAAAGCAGAAAAAGTCTTCCTAAGCAGTTTTTGGTATTGACAAATGATAAGAGGACTATGATACAGCTTACCGTGGAACGTATTCTGCCTTTGGTTGATATGGAGGATATATATATTGTAACCAATAAGGATTATAAGGAATTGGTGAGTGAGCAATTACCCGAAATCCCGAAGGAAAATATATTATGTGAACCGGAAGGAAGAAATACCGCACCTTGTATAGGGTTAGGAGCTTTTCATATTTCAAAAAAATATGAGGATGCGGTTATGATGGTTTTACCATCGGATTCACTTATTAAAGATGGGGAAAGATACAGGGAGCTTGTTAAAGAAGCCTGTGAACTTGCAAAAAAAGGAAACAATCTTGTGACTATGGGTATCAAGCCCAATTATCCCGAGACCGGATATGGGTATATTAAGTTTTCCCGGGAGGAAAAAGAAGGTAATGCTTTCAAGGTAGACAGATTTGTGGAAAAGCCTTCTCTTGAGGTGGCAAGAGAGTATCTTGCCACGGGAGAATACTTATGGAATGCAGGTATGTTTGTCTGGAAGGTTTCTACTATATTAAGTCTGTTTAAGGAATTTCTGCCGGATATGTATAAAGGTCTTGGGAAAATCGCAGATGCCATCGGAACGCCGGAGCAGGAAAAAGTTCTGGAAAAAGTATTTCCCCAACTTGAGTCAATATCTATTGATTATGGAATAATGGAGAAAGCCGGGAGTATTTATACTATTCCCGGAGATTATGGCTGGGATGATGTGGGGTCATGGCTTGCGGTAGGAAGGATCAAGAAGGCAGACAATAATAACAATGTTTTAAATGGTAGAGTTATAACGGTTAATACCGGTAATTGTATAATTGAAGCTAAAGATAAATTAATAGCCGCAGTAGGGCTGGAGAATATTGTGGTGATTGATACGGAAGATGCTACCCTTATTTGCAATAAGGATAGTTGTGGAGATATTAAAAAAGTCCTTGAGAATTTAAGACAGTTAAATTATGAAGAATATTTATAGGGTATGTAAAAATTAAATAAAAACATAGTATGAGTTTGGGAGTACTTTAAAATGAGATTTAATAAATATACAATTAAAACATTAACGGGAGCGGAAGATATTATAAGCTCCACGCTTATGGATATGGGAGTTGAGGGGGTTCAGATCGAGGATAAACAACCGCTTACAGAACAGGATAAAGAGGCTATGTTTGTTGATATTCTGCCGCAGGCAGAAGAAGATGACGGAATTGCATATGTAAGTTTTTATCTGGATTCGGAGAATGACAACGAAGAATTGATCAACAATATAAAAAATGAAATTGAGGAACTTAAGTCTTTCATGGATTTGGGAGAATGTTCTTTTGTATATGAACAGTTACAGGATACGGATTATTTAAATAACTGGAAACAGTATTTTCATCAGTTTTATATAGATGATATTCTTGTTATTCCCTCCTGGGAAGAAGTTGATCCGGAAGATAAAGATAAAATGATAATACATATAGATCCCGGAACGGCATTCGGAACAGGTATGCATGAGACAACACAGCTTTGTATAAGGCAGTTGCGAAAATATATAAATGATAAAAGTGTTGTTCTGGATGTAGGTACGGGAAGCGGAATCCTTTCGATAATGTCATATAAGTTCGGCGCAAAGGAAGCGGTTGGTACAGACCTTGATCCCTGTGCTATAGAAGCGGTGCAGGATAATATGGAAAATAACGGGCTTTCGGAAGCGGGTTTTAAGCTTATAATCGGAAATATTATTGACAGTGATGAAATAAGGGATGAAGTTGGTTATGAAAAATATGATATCGTTGTGGCCAATATCCTGGCGGAAGTTCTTGTACCTTTAACCCCTGTAATATATAAACATCTGAAATCCGGCGGGATTTATATTACTTCAGGTATTATAGAAGATAAAGAAAATGTTGTTAAAGAGGCGGTTGAGGCGGCCGGATTTTCGGTGATAAGTGTCGAGCATCAGGGTGAATGGGTCAGTGTAACGGCAAAGAAGCCTTAAATTTGTTATGGTTACGTAAATTGCGGAGTTGTATAAAGGCTAAATATTGAGAAAAAGGTAAATGTATGTATATAGATGTAATAAAAGGACTAATGATACCTTTATTGGGAACTACTTTGGGTTCAGGCTGTGTTTTGTTTATGAAGAAAGAGCTTAACATTACCGTTCAGAGAATAATGCTCGGCTTTGCTTCGGGAGTTATGATAGCTGCGTCTGTATGGAGCCTTTTGATCCCGGCAATGGAACAGTCGGAAAATATGGGAAGTTTTGCCTTTGTTCCGGCAGTTGTCGGGTTTTCGCTGGGAATCTTGTTTTTGCTTTTTCTGGACAATGTGATCCCTCATATGCATATGGATGAAACAGTGGAGGGGCCTAAAGCACAATTAAAGAAGACTACTATGATGGTACTTGCCGTAGTACTTCATAATATACCGGAAGGAATGGCAGTAGGAGTAGTATTTGCCGGAATGCTTTCGGGGCAATCGGGGATTTCATCAGCGGCGGCCATGACTTTGGCACTGGGTATAGCGATTCAGAATTTTCCCGAGGGTGCCATTATATCAATGCCTCTTAAGGCTAATGGTTTGGGCAAAGGAAAGTCAATGTTTTATGGTTTTTTATCCGGAGTTGTTGAACCTGTAGCGGGATTAGTAACTGTTATATTGACAGGAATTATAGTGCCGGTATTACCATATTTATTATCTTTTGCGGCAGGGGCCATGATTTATGTGGTCATAGAAGAATTAATTCCTGAAATGTCTGAAGGTGAGCATTCCAATAAGGCCACTCTTGCTTTTATGGTGGGGTTTTGCTTGATGATGGCGCTCGATGTGGCGCTGGGATAAATAAATAAATGGTGGGGGAAAATATGCCAATCGTAATAGATAATGAAATGACAAATATGCCGGTTTTTATACGGAAGTATGAAAGTTCCAAAGCCTTTGCCGATATGATACATGGTTACAGGGAAATAACGGGTGGATATAATTATACAATTGAAAATTTAACAGACTTACCCGAGGATGAAAAATATAAACGTATAAGTACGGTCATCATTACCAAAAAGAAAGCTTTGTATACGGCATATAAGATGTCTGAGGTATGTCCTGTAAATCTTAATGCATATTTGGTGAGTAACAATAATTATATTGTGGTTTTATCTATTGATGCAAATCATATTTACGGGAAGAGAGTAATGAAATCAGCTTTTGGTACAATGGATTACGAACCAATCGGTACATTGGGGAAAAAGAAGGTTCATATATATCTTACAACAAGGTATTATCAGGGGATATTGCCAAAGGTTGGTTCGGATATAGCAAGGTTTAAGGATGAAAGAAATAAAAAAAGAAATAATATAATAAATGAAGCTTCCTTTGAGATTGACAAGAATCTTGAGGTGGCGATGCTGGAATATGATAAAAAGGATAATAACAGCCTTAAGGCCTGTGCTCTTATTACCCTGGCAAAGATAGTATGTTCTCTGATAGGCAGACCGGCGATTCTGGTTAAAACCAGACATGAAGGAGGGATGCTAAGATGGATACCTATGATCTTTAACAGTGATGATAATTATAGCCAGCAATATAATGATATAAAAGAGTTATATGAGAAAGCAGAGGTATTTGACAGTTGCAGTGCCGAGATCCTTTCAAGTGAACTCAGATATAATTATATGGATTATTCTTCTTTATCATATGAGTATCTGACCGAGAATACTTACAATGAATTTATTCGCCGAGTTGATACAAAAATGACATATTTTATAGATGCTTACGGAGATGAAACAGCTCCAATTTCAGTAAGAATTGAAATCAAAGCCGAGTCTATAAATATAATTTATACATATGATACCGGGTATTTGGGTCAGACGGATATTAATAAAGTTCATGAAATGTTTGTGGTATTGATTTCCAGAGTAGTAAAGGCTTAAGCTCTTTAGCTTAAGCCTTGAATTTTGCGTTTTATAATTGTTTAAAGGGCATTCATTTCCGGAATATTAGTAACTATTCAGAACAGCACATAAATTTTAAAATATGAACCGTCAAGCTTGCTTGTAAGGGGCATATTTTATAAATTTATGTATTGGATGAATCCAAAGCAGCGAAAAATACGAAGTATTTTGAGCCTGTTCTGAATAGTT
>JAILKH010000180.1 GCA_024693925.1 Lachnospiraceae bacterium
TTATAAAAATAATATATGTATAATAATTTTATAAGTTACTTGCAGAATTATGAAAGGAGCATTAATATGCAGATTACAACGTTTAACCCCATGATTTTATCAAAAAATGCTGATGATATCATTAAGCTGTTTGAAGAACTCGGATTTGAAAGAAAGCACCAAAAAGACGGAATTGACGGCAAGGATATATCAAGTGTTCGCATGACGGATGCCAATGGATTTCATGTAGATGTTGCCCGCGTGGAAAATATGGAGCGAGATATGACAACGATACGTATGAATGTCAGAGACTTTAATGAGGCCTATGAATTCTTAAAATCCCGAGGATTTAAAAATGCGACAGGCACCGATCATACGGCTAATTCAGAATCGTCAATATCCTGTCTTATGATATCGCCTTCAGGTTTCTCTATCCAGCTTACACAGCATATCAGGAAAGAGGACAGATGATTATATATAAAGAATTCCGGTTTGTAGCCGGGATTCTTTTTGTTAGTCTGATATTTATGTTAAAGAATTCTCCGGCTAAGTATTTGGTAAAATCTGGTTAAATATCAGAAAATTGCGAAATAATAAAGAAATTTTACCAAAATAAGTTGAAAGCACAGACAGAATACTGTAAAATTAATATATCTGCATATTTACGTAGCGGGGGTGATTGGAGATGAATAAAGAAATATTAAATGAAAGTCAGGTTAAAGAAATTAACCGACTGATGATGATCGTATTGATCGTTACATCTGTTTTCGGAATTGCGGGTCTTATGTCTCAGCTTAGTGATGCTGCTGAAATGGCGCCTTATAAAAGTATAATACCGGTTATTCTGTTTATCGTTAATATTATATTGACGGTTGTAGTACTTAAAACGACAGAATCGTATAATCTTCATAAGATTGAAGCGGTCAGCTTTACGGTAGTGTATGCAACCATGCTATTGTTTTCGCAGCGGGGCATGCCATTTCCGTATATAATCCCGATGATGATCGTCATTGTACTTTTTCTGGATCAAAAAACAACAATGGGAATGGGGATTGCATTTATAGTTCTGATCGTTATAAGGGTGATCATAAATATGGCCACTAATGGGGTAGCCGATGTTATAGAAATATCTATGATATCGATAATAACTTCGATCCTAACTACGGTTGCCTGTGTCATGGGTACAAGGCTTCTTACCAGGTTTATTGGTGATAATATTGCGGGAATTGAGAAAGCTGCGATGGAAAGAGCCAGGGTTTCCGAGAATATATTGAAAGTTACAGATCAGGTATCAGAGAATTTCGAAGTTTTAAGGGCAGGTCTTGATGAGATTGGAGATACATCAAGAATGGTATGTGATTCTATCGATCAGATAGGTTTGGGTAATGATGAAAACTTAAGTGCCGTTGAACATCAGACCAATATGACAAATGAGATACAGAATCTTTTGAATAGAACCGGTGGTGTGACGGCCGAAGCGGTTGATGTATCATCAACTATGTCCCAGATGCTTTCCAAGAGTCTTAATGATATGGAAAGTCTTGTTAATCAGGCTATACAGACAACAGAAGTGGGTAATCAGATGCAGGAAGCGGCGCAGAGACAGCAAAAGTCATCCGATGAAGCCATGAATATAACAGATATGATCTTCTCGATTTCCGGACAAACGAATCTGCTTGCATTAAATGCAAGTATAGAAGCTGCGCGTGCAGGTGAGGCAGGAAGAGGATTTGCGGTTGTTGCTACAGAGATAAGTCATCTTGCGGAGCAGACCAAGAAATCTACGGAACAGATCACGAATATTCTTAAGGAATTAAGTGAAAATGCTGAAGAGGTATCCGATAAGGCTAATCGTACCGTACAGATGGCAGGTGCACAGAAGGAACTTGTTGAAATTGTGAAGAGTATGCTTACGGAATCAAGGGATTATTCGCAAAAATTGGGAGAAACGCTTGGAACTGTAAATTCGGATATGGCACGTATCAAAGAATCAAATGATGAGGTAGTGAATTCTACGTCAACACTTCTTGCTACGAGTGAGGAATTTACCGCCAACACACAGGAGACTATAAGGATCAGTCGCAATAATATGGATAAGATTGAAGAATCTATAGAAATAATGGCGCAGATATCCGACAGTATGAAGATTTTGTCAGAGTAAATAAAAGTGAGAAGACATTTATAGGGCATAAAAGCAGGGGTGGTAAGCCTCTGCTTTTTTAGAGAGCCGGGTTCATTTGGGTGACTGCCTTTAATTTTACGGAGGATGACAGATGAGTAAAATATATAAGATCATGACAGTATTTATAATGTTTTTTGTGTTTTTTTTGTTTGCGACATCAACCCGAGTATCCGGATTTGAAGGAGTCTATAGTTCGATTGACGAGTTGGAGGGTAAGAGGATCGGTGTGACACAGGGTACTTTTTTTGATGTACTTACGAAGGAGCGTATCCCGAATGTGGAGATTGCATATTATCTGACGGTCGCGGACCTGGTTCAGGCGTTGGAAACCGGCAAAATAGATGGGTTTGTTGTTGAATTGCCGATGCTTAATGAGGTAATGAAGAATACAGATTCTCTGACATATATAGAGGCGCCTTTGGAAGAATCGGAATTTGGTGTTATATTTCCGAAGACTGATGAGGGGAAGAGTCTTGAAAATGAATTCAGTGAATATATAAAAAGAATTAAAGCTGACGGCAGTTTAAAGCAAACAGAAGAAGTGTGGTTTGGAACAAGTGAAAAGGCAAAGGAGCTTTTTGATTATACAGCTTTACCAAATGATAACGGAACATTGATACTTGCGGTTGATCCGAATAATCCACCTTTTACATATGTGAAGAATGGGCAGGTCACCGGTTTTGAAATGGCCATCGCAGCCGGATTCTGCAGGGAATATGGCTACGGAATGCAAGTGCAGTTGATGGATTTTCCGGGTATTATCCCCTCGTTAGAGACGGGTAAAAGCGATTTTAGTATATCTTCTTTTACTATTACGGAAGAAAGAGCTGAAAGTGTGTATTTTTCCGAACCATATTATACCTCCCGGGCGATCATGGCAGTGCTTAAAAATAAATCTGTTTCCGGGTTTCGGACATTTGATGAGTTAAGTGGCAAAACAATCTCAATGCTTACGGGAGCTCCTTTTGAGGAACTTATATCCTCAAAGGTGAATAATGTAAAAGAATTTACTTATTTTCAGACTATGCCGGATATGGTTCTGGCAATAAAGTCAGGAAAAACAGATGCAGGGTTTATGAATAATGCGGTTGGGGAGCTTGCTGTAAATAAAGATTCAGAGTTAGCGCTTTTTCCTGAAAGTTTTGGTGAAAGCAAATTTGGGCTTGCTTTTAAAAAGGGGGATGTCAGATGCGGTCTGTGGCAGGATGCTTACGATAATATTTCTTCGGATGTAAAGCGGGAACTGTGGAAAAAATGGACCGGTGCGGACGACAGTATAAAGGTGATGCTTAAGCAGGATTGGCCCGGGGAAAATGGTACGGTAAGAGTGGCTGCCTGTGATGCATTGGAGCCTATGAGTTATGTGGGGAAGGATGGAGAACTCATGGGACTTGATATTGAAACAATATTGCTTATTGCAAAAGAATTGGATGTGCATGTAGAGTTTATTCCTATGGATTTCTCGGGGGTATTGTCATCTATAGGCTCAGGCAAGGCTGATATCGGTTGCGGTTCCATAGTAACAACTGATGAACGCCGGGAAACAATGGATTTTGTGGAATATCAAAAGGCTTTGTATGTACTGATAGTGCGTTCGAAAGAGTCTACAGATGCGGGTAAGTCTTTTCTTGGAGGTATAAGAGAAAGTTTTTATAAGACCTTTATCAGGGAGGACAGATATAAGCTTTTTGTTGAGGGTATACTTACAACGCTTATCATTACATTTTTATCGGTAATTTTTGGTACGCTTTTCGGATTTATTATATATATGCTGTGTCGGAAAGGTAACCGGTTATCGGATATATTATCCCGTTTTTTTGTATGGCTTATACAGGGTATGCCTATGGTTGTGCTGCTTATGATCTTATATTACATTATTTTTGCAAAAACCAGGGTGAGCGGAATAGTTGTTGCGGTGATAGCTTTTACGCTGGTGTTTGGTTTTTCGGTTTTTGGTATGCTGAAAATGGGTGTGGGAGCCGTGGATAAAGGGCAGACAGAAGCTTCTTTGGCTCTTGGCTACGGAAGTACGCAGCTGTTTTTTAAGATCATCCTGCCTCAGGCATTACCGCATTTTCTGCCCTCATATAAAGGAGAAGTAGTCTCTCTTATTAAAGCAACCGCGATAGTCGGATACATAGCCGTACAGGATCTGACTAAGATGGGAGATATTGTGAGGGGAAGGACTTATGAAGCTTTCTTCCCGCTTGTCGCAGTGGCGATCATATACTTTGTATTGGAGGGGCTGTTTACCTTCCTTGTAGGAAGGATAGAGAAAACGATAAACCCAAAGAGACGTAAAAGAGAAGATATACTTAAGAGAATTAAAGAGGGAGGCAATTAAAGATGATCACTATAAAGAATCTGAAAAAACGATATGATATTGTAACTCCCTTAAAGGATGTAAGTGTTACCATAAATAATGGAGATGTGATCTCTGTTATAGGTCCTTCGGGAACAGGTAAATCGACCTTCATACGATGTATTAACCTGTTAGAGACTCCCACATCGGGTCAGATCCTGGTGGATGGTGAAGATATAACTGCTAAGGGAGCGGATGTTAAAAAGATCAGGCAAAGGATCGGTATGGTTTTCCAGTCCTTTAACCTTTTCGGACATTTAACGGTCATAGAGAATCTTATGCTTGCTCCTATGGATATTCTTCATAAGAGTAAAAAGGAAGCCTATGAAAAAGGAATGGAATTATTAAAGAGGGTAGGTCTTGCCGACAAAATGCTAAGCTATCCGGATGAGCTTTCGGGCGGTCAGAAGCAGCGTGTTGCTATTGCCAGAACTCTTGCCATGGATCCTGAGGTGATATTGCTGGATGAGCCCACAAGTGCGCTTGATCCTACCATGGTCTCAGAGGTTCAGGCGGTAATAAGGGATCTGGCACAAAGCGGAAAGACCATGATGATCGTTACCCATGAGATGAATTTTGCAAGAGCAATATCCAACAGGGTATTTTATATGGATGAGGGCGGTATATACGAGGAAGGGACACCAGAAGAGATATTTGACAACCCAAAGAAAGAGCTGACAAAGCGTTTCATCAATGGATTTAAGGTATTTGAGACAGTGATAGACAGTCCGAATTATGATTTTATAGGATTTGGTACAGAGCTTGACAGGTATATGATGCAAAACAATATTCCGGCGGAAGTTAAATACCGTATACGTCTTGCCATAGAGGAGCTTGTACAGCAGATATTAATGCCGGTATATGATCATCCTTATATCAGGATAAAAATAGAGTATTCTCATAAGAAAAGCGAGTGTCTTATGGATGTAAGATACAAGGGCGATAAGTTTGATATACAAGATACGGAAAATGAGTTGTCTTTAATTATGTTAAATAATGTATCAAGAGATTTACAATACAATTTTAATAAGGAAGAAAAGGAGCCCAATCATATAAGCGCATTGATAAGGCAGTAATAAATCCGGCAGGATAAGATTATAAGTTCACCTTAAAGTTTTTTTATCCGACCCCTTTTTTGAAACAGGATCATACGTATTAAGTAATATAGGAATTTTATCTTTACTAATATGTGTTGATCAAATAAAGGAGGAAACATATGCATTACAGGAGAATCAGAAAGTGTATGGCTTTTATCTGCGCGTTTATTATGACTTTATCACAGCCGATAGGGGCTTGGGCGGCAGACTCGGATGTTCTTTTGACCGGAACCGGTCAGGCAGAAGAGAGTCTGTTGGTCAGCGGATCGGATGATGTGATAATACTTGAGGACGCTTTGGAGATTTCACAGACTGAAAATACAATAGTCGGAGATGAAGGTATTGTTGTCGAAGATGACAGTATTGTTATTGTTGATGAAAGTATATCAGGTAATGAAGCAAAAAACAGTATTGTACTATTGGAGGATTCATCTGTTACGGAAGAGGTGCTACTTGATCAGGAAGGTGATTCATCCACCGAAAATATGACATTAACAATAGCGAATGGCTCCTGTTCTTCTACGGCGGATACAGAATATGTTGAGGTGAGTAATTGTGAAGGATATGCCTATGCTACTATTAAACAGGCAGGTACATATACACTGACGGGAACCGGTTCGAATTTCTATCTGACAGTTGAAAAGGGTATAAGCGGAGTGGTAATTATCCTTAATTCTCTGACGGTAGATAATTCGGGATTAAATACTGCAACGTCGGGAGATTATCCGGTTATGGATCTTGGAAGTGCCACATCTGTTACTATGATTTTAAATGAAAATTCTGTTATTTCCGGAGCCGACTCTTTTACCGAAGAGCCTGCAGCTATCATAAGTCAGAAGGGTGGGGGTTCACTTACTATCAACGGTTCGGGAAGTCTTACGATAAATGATTCCATGAGTGAAAGTACTTCATATATTGATGCGGATTCAAACGAAGTTGACCCGTCAGTGGGTATCCAGTCCAAGAAGGGAACGGTAACCTTTCAATCGGGAACAGTAAATATAGATGTAAACGGAGAAGGAGTTAAAACGGCATCCGGCAGCGTCCTGATAGAAGGCGGAACCTTAAATATAAACGAGAGCGGCGGTGACGGGATCAAGGCCAAGGAAGGAACTGTTACGGTTAATGACGGGACATTAAATATAGTAACCCGTGATGACGGTATCCAGTCCGAGCAGATCATAATCAACGGCGGTGATGTTGATATAACGACTACCTTTGATAATGCGTCGACTCAGTATTATACGAGTGGAACATCTTCAAGTACTCTTAATACAATAAGTGAGAGTAATAATACAAAGACCGAGCTTGTTCGTGTAGATACGGGTTCGCATAAAGCACTTAAAGCCGGAACCAAAGGGAAAACCTATTATTACGGTTATACGATAGATAATGATAATTCTTCATCTTTAACCGAAGCATATTCCGAGAGTGCATCGGGCGGAATAACCATAACAGGAGGTACGATAGATCTTAATACAATAGGCTGCGGTATAAAGGCTAATGCCGCTTCGGGTTATACGGCTACGGCTTCCGGAGTATATATAATAGGATCACCGGATGATGCAATATATTCAAATAATACCCTGGATATTTCGGGCGGAACAATAACGATCAATTCGGGAGATGATGGTATTTCGGCAGCAGGCACAATAAATATTACCGATGGAACGATCAATATTGAGGAAGCGTTTGAAGGTATTGAAGGTCAGACCATAAACATAGGAAAGGCAAATTCTTCTTCGGGTCCCGAAATAACCATTAATTCGAATGATGACGGAACCAATTCAACCTATAAGACTGTAACTTATTATTATGAAAGTGAAGATAACGAAGACACTGATTATAAGAAGGTTTCCGTATCGACGAGTTCGGGTAATAATACAAATATATACAGCGGAACATTAAAAATATATATAGACAGTGCCAATGGTAAGAGTACTACTCTTGCAGGTTCCACGGTATCGTATTCTGCAAGCGGTGACGGTATAGATTGTAACGGAAGTCTGTACATATACGGTGGGGAAACATATGTTTACGGAGAGTCAAGCGGATCGAATTCACCTATAGACAGAAATGATTCTTTCTATCTGTATAAAGAAGCAACTTTACTTGCCGCAGGACAGGATGGAATGAATGAATCGGTTCCCTCCAACGGCGATGGTGCATATGTGAAATACGGCGGCAACGGAAATTCCGGTGCACCGGGTTCGGGTGCACCCGGTTCGGGAACACCGGATTTTGGCGGATCATTTCCCAACGGTAATTCTATGACGTATTCATCTGATTTTTCTGAATTAGGGAATGATGGATTCCCGGGAGGCGGAGGTAGTTCGAATATTTCCGCAAATTCAAGCTTTATGGTTAAACAGTCCGGGACAACGATATATTCGGGTATATTACCCTATGCCTGCTCGTTTGTTTTATATTCATCTCCAGATATTACATCAGGATCTTCCTATACTTTAACGATCGGAAGTACATCAACATCTGTAACTGCTGCCTGTGGTTCAAGTGAGTCATCGGAGCTTGATGATATAGATGTAACCGGTATAACCTTGGATCAGACATCGGTAACGGTTGATATAACCAAAACGGCAGATATCACAGCTACGGTAGTTCCGTCGGATGCAACAGATCAGAGCATTAGCTGGTCGGTGGATGATGAGAATATAATAACCTTAAGTTCGTACACGTCAAACTCCGGTGATGCAATAACTGTAATCCCCGCAGGCACGGGAACGGCAATTGTAACCGCAACCTCCGGCACTGTAACCGCAACCTGCAGCGTAACGGTTGAGGAGGAAGAAGAGGAAGAAGAAACAGAAACATCGGTTAGTGTAAATAGTATAGATATTATATATGATGATTTAAGTGTAAGTACATCCGGAGTATCGCTTAAGAAGGGAACGGCAATTTCCTTAGAAGCAGATATAACACCGGAGGATGCTGGGGATACTTCGGTAACCTGGTCCTCGGATGATGAAAAGATAGCGACTGTAAGTGATTCGGGATATGTAGTAGGTGAGAAAGCCGGTGAGACGGTGATCAGGGCAACCGCAAATGACGGAAGTGGAGTATATGGACAGTGTACTGTAAATGTTTACGTACCGATAACCAGGGCCACGATAAATTCGACAAGTATTTCTCTTAATGTTGATGGTACATATACATTGAAGGTTACAACAACTCCTTCGGATGCCACAAATGTATCAACTACCTTTGAAAGCTCGGATACAAGTGTTGCAGTTGTGGATGTAGCCACAGGACTTGTTAAAGCGGTTTCCGGTGGTTCGGCAATTATTAAGGGAACGGTAACATCTGACGGAAATATTACCAAAACCGTAAAATGTAAAGTTACGGTTAAAGAAAATGAAATATCCGTAACCAGGGTAAAGCTGGATAAATCCGTGCTTAAACTCGGCGTGGGAAATGAATATACTATAAATGCTACAGTTTATCCGCTTGGGACAACAGATACTGCTTTAACCTGGACAAGCGATAATGAGGAATGTGTGACTGTAACCGCAGATGATGAGGATACTTCGGTAGCAACGGTTAAAGTATTACAAAGCGCTAAGCGTGTAAGGATTACGGCAACAAGTGCAAACGGTAAGAAAGCGGTATGCAGTGTTCTTTCCGGGGAGGCAATAACGGCTCTGGATATCAGTACCGATTCCGTAGATCTTGCAGTCGGAAAAACATATAAACTTAATACGGTATGTACTCCGTCCGATGCTTATAACAGGAAAGTGGAATGGTCAAGTTCGGATACAAATATTGCAACTGTAACCTCCGGGGGTTCGGTAAAAGCAGTATCCGCAGGAACAGCGACTATTACGGCGACTACTACGGATGGAAGTAATCTCAGCGCAAGCTGTACGGTAAATACCTATTATGCCATAACAAAGCTTAAATTAAACTGCACAAAATTTATTACGGGATATAAATCGGATACTACGTCATTGACGGCTACGGCGACATTATCTTCGAAAGGTGTTATTGATGTAACTGACAGGACCGCAGAAGATTATCCGTACCATTATGTGGAGTGGTCATCCAATAAGCCGGAAATCGCAACGGTTGACAGTGAAGGAAAAGTAACTCCCATTGCCTGCGGTGTTGCCAGGATAACAGCAAAAAATACTGTTACGGGAAAGAAATCCACCTGTACGGTGATCGTAAGATCAAATGTTACCGGAATAACATTAAAGAAAACATCGGCTACCGTAAAAGCGGGCAGGAGCACGGTTATAAAATATACGTTAAGCTGTGATCCGGAAAATAAAGCCATAGCTGATTCCTCGGTAACATATAAGAGTCTTAATGAAGATATAGCAACGGTCACCCAGAAGGGAAGGGTTACGGTTTCAAAGACCGCAACAACCGGAGAATATACATATATTGTTGTTACCACCAATGACGGAGGTTATAAAAAATATTTTAAGATAATGGTAGGCTGATCATATGATTCCCGATCATAAGTGATAACGGGAGGAGTATAGAATTAAAGAAAACTGCTGTACAGGGTGAACAGAGCCCGTGCAGTGGTTTTCTTTTATGTATAATACTTTTGATTGTTGTAATTTACGGAATTTCAAAGGAATCGGGTAAAATCACAATAAATAGTGTATAATAGCTGTAATAAGTAAGGCGGGACGGTTTTATATATGAAAGTAGTTCATTTTTCAACAACAGATTATGGTGGAGCATACAGAGCTGCTGAGAGAATAAATGCCTGTATAAAGCAGGCGGGTATAGATTCCAAGGTTATTGTGCGGACAAAGACAAGACAGGATACTGACTGTATATCATATTTTACATCCCCCTTTGGAAAGGCGCTTTCCAAGGTTAAGAATTTCTGTAATTTAATGTTATCGTCGGGGAAATTAACCACAGATGTTTTCGGGACAGATATATCAGGGTCGGAATATGTTAAGGATGCGGATGTGGTTATTTTACATTGGGTGAATTCTTTCGTTGGCTACAGGAATGTGAGACAGCTTGCAAAAACAGGTAAGAAGATAATATGGATTATGCATGATGAATGGGTATATACTAACGGTGTTCATTGCGGATTTGATATAAAAGATATTTCCGTATTTAAACAAAAGGTTCTCGGAGCGTTTAACTTTTACTTGAAACGTAAATATTTTTCGGGAAACGGAATAGTTTTTGTTGCGGTTAGTAATTGGATAAAAGAGAGGGCTAAGGACAGTAAAATATTGGAGAATGAAAAGATAGAAGTGATCAATAATCCTTTGGACATATTGAAGTTTAAGCCAAGAGACAGGGTTGAGGATAAGTATAAAATAAAAGGGCGAAAAATCATTCTTTTCGGTGCTGACAAGGCCACCTCAAACGAAAATAAGGGATTTAAATATCTTGTAGAAGCTTTACAAATGCTGGAGGGAGATAAGTATACAGCCATATGCTTCGGTCAGGCTCCGGGGGAATCGCGGAGAGTTCTTGAGAATATGGAGATCATATATACCGGAACTATAAACAATGATGATGAACTTATAAATCTGTATAATATGGCGGATGTTATGGTGGTCCCCTCGGCTCAGGAGGCCTTTGGATATACCTGCTGCGAAGCACTTTCCTGCGGAACACCGGTGGTTGCTTTTGATACGTCGGGTCTTAAGGATCAGATAATCCATAAGGAGAACGGGTATCTGGCCAGGCTCTTTGATGTAAAGGATCTATGCAAGGGGATACAATATTGCATAGAAAATAAGGATGGGCATGCTATAAAGGCTATGAAAAAAGTGAGAGAGAAACAGTTACAGTTACATGGTAGCGAAATGCTTAAGGTTTTTTAAATGAAGGGTGTGTAAAAGATAATGAAACAGGATAGAAGTTATATAAGAATTATATTTTTTATATTTATGATCGTGACCGCTGTCGGGGTGATGACCCTATATAATGCGGTTACCGCTGACAATCCGCAGGTATTTACAGATGTTATAAAAGAATTAACATCTATGCATGGCAGCAATAAAACGGCAGAAAGAAATTTATATTATCTTTTTTCAATTATAGGAACGATTATTTATGTTGGATTCTTTTTTTTCTCTGAAAGATTAAGTGCCAATCGCGAAATAAAAAAAACGAATGGATATGATAATAAAATGCCGGTAATTGCTTTATGTGTGATAGCCCTTACCAGGCAGATACTGTATTCTTCGCTTGATGAAATAACCATAATTGCAATGGTTATGGCGCTTATATTTATTATGGTTGATGCAGATATTGTTGTTCCCGGTCTTGGCTTTATGTTTATGAGTATATATGGAATATGTGCCGTTTACAGGTTGTATATTACCCTTGGAGGAAATCAGGATATTAATAAAACTAAGGTAGTATTTATTGCTGCATTATTATCAGTGATTCTGCTTTTATTTACTTCTAAGTTAAAAGAAATATACATATGGGCTATTATGGTATTACAGCTTATAATTCCTTTTATATTGCTTATATTTTTGGCGTCGGATTATGATTATCTTGGAGCACAAATAAGTATTCCAATCCCAAAAAGAATGCAGTTTTTAATTGGGGTCATAATAATGGTGATGGTTGTTGAAGCTGTGTTTATTATAAAAAATAATTATAAGAAGAAAGGAGTAAAGCTCTCAGATATTTTGTCATACGGATCATGTATTTCAATTCTCACATATAACAGCTATTACGGAAGTGGTGCGATCGTAAGCAGTGATTTTCATCATCCATTCGAAAATATAATTGGTTATTCACAGATATTTGAACTTTCACAGAAGGCTTTTGACCAATATATTCCGGTTTCGGGGGCTTATTCTATATTGACCGGTGCACTGTTTTCCTGGTTTGGAAAAGGGAAGATGACTTATTATAATGTCAGTCAAAATCTTTTCTTTATGGGTGTTGCAATACTGGTCATTGTTGTTTTGAAAAAAACACTGGTAAATAAAGAGTGGACGCTGCTAGTAGTATTGTTGTTTTCAATAATTAATTACAACAGAGTTGTGCTTATTTTACCTATTATTATACTTTTGACATATCCCCCATTATTGGAAAAAAAGAATTTATGGCTTAAAGTCTGGTTTTTGAGCAGCCTTGTGCATGGATTGTTTTATCCGTTATTTGGAGCAGCGGTATGTATTGGTTTTTTACCGCTTGCTTTATATCAGGTAATTAATCTTATTCGTACTAAAGAAATTAAAGAACTGATCAAGAAACCCACATTCTTTTTGTTATGGATTATATGTCTGTTTCCGGCAATAATAAGTATACCCTGGCTCATAGGGACATTTAAACATATAAAAGCTATGAGTGATCAAACTATTTATGCAGATGGTTTTACAAGGTACAGTCAGTTTATACCGGAAATATTTATGCCGTATTTTGACAGTCTTTCAGTAAGAATTATCGTATTCTATTTTTTGTCATATATAGTGCCGGTAAGTATTGTATGGGTATTTGTTGCTGTTGCACTTAAACTTGGAGGAGTTGGTAAAGGTAATAAAATTTTGGTTATAAAAGATCCGGAGAAATTTTTAGTGTCTATTTCAGGAGGGATAATAATACTCATAAGTTTTAGTTACACGGTGATCAGAATGGATTTCGGTAGTCCTTATGGCAGAAGTATAGGGGTTATATATGCGCTTTTTGTTTTTTTGATAATTCTGATTGACAGATATATTAAAGATGAGAGATTAAGAAGGGGTGTATTAATATACGCAGTTTTTCTTATCTGTGTTGAAAGCTGTGCGTATTTTAACATTGATTCATGTAGTAAATTAAATAGTAAATATGCGGTTAATGAAAATTATCAGAGGACGGATGGATATGGAAGCAGACTGGGGGAATGTTTTCTTGCTAAAGATGAATCGGTAGATGAAAAATTTCTTTTTGCTTCGCAGCTTGATAGGGAGAAAAGCTATTTTGCCGTAGGTGATTTTGGATATTTTTATTTGAATGATCTTAAGGGTGACGGAGTAATGGAGAGTGTGACCGTTAAAGGTTATAATGCTGTTAAGGAAGCCGTTGAGGTGTTTAGAAAGAATGGTACATATATCGGAACGGATATTGATCCATTAAGCAATTATTATTTGTATAATTGGTTGATAACATCCGGAGAATATATTTGGGATAAGGAGGAAGGGGTGTTCATCCCCAACAGGGAAGTGATTTCCGATGATGAGATAAGAAGGATAAATAAGACGAATCCAATTGGCGCAGAGTCTCCGTATTTATTGAGAACGGCTTCTTCCTGGGGAGATTCCTATGAAAGTCTTAAGAATATATTTGAAGAACTTAAGATTGAATGTAAAGTAAAGAATGATGGAGAAACAGCATACATATCATTTGAAGATGAAATTGACGGAAGTGATGCGGATTTTATCTATGTTGAGATATTGAATGACCGGAATTATGCTTATAAGCTCTTTAATTACGGTTATGCCATTTCGCAGGATCAGGATAAGCATCCTTTTTATAAATACATAATGAAGAAGGATTATAATCCCGGAGAAAATGTAACAGTCGGCTTTACCGATGATGAAGGAGCAAGTCATAGCCTGAATTGCAGCCTGGGAAGAGGTAAATTACTTATTCCCCTTGGGGGAGTTAAGGGTTGGCTGCTTAATAAACATAAGGGTGTTGAACTCAAAATGGTAAATGATGAAGGCAGCGGATTAATAATGCCTGAAATAACACAGATCAGATTGTTGAAGTTACGGGAGATACCGGATTAATCAGCTCTTTGGTATATCAAGCAGTACGGAACCGCCGGTTTCTTCGTATCCTTCAGTGTTTCTGTAATCGATCCGCACCTTTCCGGTGTCTGCTGCGTTCAGAACAAAATATATATCGGAGGAAAAATCTCTTAAGGCAGATTCTTCGCCATTATCCGATATCAGAGTAAGTTTATATTCAAGCTGTTCCGATTTATTGGTTACTATACGGCAGTTTCGTATAACATTATTTTCGGAGTCATATTCATTCATAAAACTGACTCCGAATACAGCAGGTTTAAGAGAAGATATTTTTTCGTTATAATTGCTGTAAAACATTTCGTTGTAAGTAACGTCTCCGTTCGCCAGTTTAGCAAAGGTATCTGCCAGTTTGTCGGCACCATATTGGTTTAAATGAACGGGATCTATAAACATTTCCGATGAAGACGGAAAATATTCTTCTTTACATAAGTTAAAATCATAATATTCGATGCTGTTCTGCTCAGCTGTTTTTCTTACCCAGGATATATATTCATCATAGTCACCTACGGAAGTAAGACAGAAGTCTGAAGTCGGTGCACTTACAAGGGTCAGTTCAATGTTATTTTCTTTGCAGTAATCTATAATACTAATAAGGTCATTTTTATAATCCTCGGAGAAAGTATCGGGAGCTATGGGAAGCCAGCCCCAGGTATCAAAGAAGTTCCAGTTTTTTACCTGAGGTTTATTTTGTATATATCCTTTTCCCGCATATCCGGAATTTTCGTGGGTAATGTATTTGTATCCGAAGTTTTTGTATTCCGGAGTATTCTTTTTTTTCAAAAGCTCAATTACATATGAAGGATCAAATAATTTTTTCCAGCAGCGTCTTGCCACTATAAAGCCGTTTGCATAATGCTCTTTTCCGGAGGCTTTTAGCAGATAAGCTGATTTTGAGACGGAGGGCTTCAGGTAATCGGTTATAATATAGGCAGATGTCATCTGGGTCCTTTTTTTGTGTACGTCATATGAAGTGTTATAAAAAAGGTCAAGATAAACATGCTTTATATTGTTGTTTTTTGCTGCTTCTTTAAGGATAAGAAGAGATCCGTCAAGCATCTGGGAGGAGGAGGCAGCATTAAAGGTATTTAAGTTAAGGGCCTTATCGAGTAAGGCAGGATCGTAACTGTGCATGCAATGAGAGGTGCCAAGGAAGAGTACGTCAATATTGTCCTGTTCATACATTTCATGAAAAGTTACCCGGGTATAGGATTCCGTATCATCATTCAGGGCATAACGAAGCAGTTTTCCTATGGAAATAAAGAAAACCGTAAATATAAGTATATAAATTACCTCTTTGATATAAGTGTTTTTTATAATATTCTTCATGCCTGTTACCTGTAATACTATCAGCTTAAAATTGGAAATATATAAACTGTCCGGTATCGTAGCCGGTTCCGTAGATGCCGAACAGGATTATGGACCATATAATTCCCGCATAGATAATACCCCGAACCAATATAGTTCGTTTTACGATAAAATCAGTAACGGAGATTCCCTTTTCATGAATTATATCAATTATTATAAGAATTATTATCGACAGAGCCATTATTATCCCGTCGGCCTTGTCAAAACCAAGGGATAAAAGATCAAAGGAGGGTGCAACCGTAAAAATACGATATAATATATTTAATGCCATGTGTATGTTTTTTGAGGAGAAAAATACAAAAGTAATATTTATCATTGTAAAAGTAATACCTGTTTTAAAGCAGTGCATGATAAGGTTATCTCTGTATTTGATCTTAAAGAATTTGTTATTCAGTCTGGATATGATATCTTCTATGATCTGAAAGATACCATTTACAAGTCCCCAGGCAACAAAATGCCAGCTGGCACCGTGCCACAGTCCGCTTATGAAGAATACGATCAGGATATTTATATATTTACGAAGGATTCCCTTCCTGTTTCCGCCAAGAGGGATATACAAATAGTCTCTAAACCAGGAGGTCATGGAAATATGCCATCTGCGCCAGTAATCGGTTATACTTACAGCCAGATAGGGCTGGCGGAAGTTCTCTATAAGTGAGAAGCCCATAACTTTTGCCGCACCTCTGGCTATATTTGTATAGCCGGCAAAATCACAGTATATCTGAAAGGCAAAAAGAAGGGAGGCAATAATAAGTTCAAAAGTTCCTACGGTTTTGTAGCTGTCATATATATTGTTTACGATCAGAGATGCCCGGTCGGCAATTATAAGTTTCTGGAAAAGGCCCCATAACATCAGCAGGATTCCTTCTCTTATTCGATTTAAGTTATAAAGCTTTAATTCTTTTATGTTTTGTATCTGTTTTAATAAGCTGCCGGTCCGTTCTATGGGTCCTGCTACAAGCTGTGGGAAAAAGGATACAAAAAGGGCATAATTCAGAAAATTATATTCCGGTTTAACCTTATGTCTGTATACATCAATAGTATACCCCATGGCCTGGAAGGTGTAAAAGGAAATACCTACGGGAAGCAGCAGATCCAGTCTCCTATCGGTAAAGGAAATACCGAAGAGGTTTAATAATGTTCTTAAGGTATCCAGGGCAAAGTTGGCGTATTTAAATATAAATAACAGTGCCAGATTTAATAAGAGAGAGCCGGCAACTATTAATTTTCTTGTTCCGGCGGTTTTATATTCGTTTAGAAGAATACCGCTTAAATAGGTTACGGCGGTAGAGAAAAGGATAAGTATTGTATAACGGGGATTCCAGCTCATGTAGAAATAATAGCTTGCTATAAGAAGCCATATTGAGCGTAGCTTTTTTGGTATTATTAAAAATATGAGAACTACGATCGGAAAGAAGATCATGAACTCAAGGGAATTAAAAAGCATTTAATAAATCTCCGTTTACAGTTTAGAATGATAATTTACAATTATTTTTTAGATTAAATTAAGATATTAACAGATAATATCAAAATCGCTTAATTTTAACATAGTTGGATTAATATATCAAATATCCGTATTGTATTTATTCTTTTTACG